>JABFSB010000260.1 GCA_013140875.1 Acidobacteriota bacterium | reverse complement strand
ACTAATGTGCGCATGGATCTCTGCGCGGATGCTAGAGGTAAAATCGGCCGACATCGGACTTTTAAATACGATTTTGAAGATAGCGATCGCCGCATCGGTAGCCGCCGGTGTACTGGGAACGTTTTATGTTTTAATGGCCGAACGACTGATGGCGGCGTCTTTGTCGATCAGCACGGCATCGCTTTTAACTCTCGGGCTGGCCAAGGGTGCCGACTTTGTCGCCGGAAGCGTTTTTCTGGGCGTTTGTTTTGTCATTTTCGTCGGGACATATTTGGCCGCGGCCAATTGGCTGGGCGCTATCGAGCGCTCGGACAAGGATAAGATTTATTCGTTGATGCGGCGATTTACGCTGCGCGGCCGGGTCGAGCAAAAAACGGCATAACAGATCAATGTGCGGAATCACCGGATTTATTTCAAACGATAGGGACGCGGCTGAAGCCCCGCGTGCAGAGTTGCTCGCCCGGATGTGCGAGAGCATCGTCTATCGCGGTCCTGACGAACAGGGAACGATTGTTCGCGGCCGCGCCGCCTTGGGAATGCGGCGGCTCTCAATTATCGATATTAAGTCCGGACAGCAGCCGATTTTTACGCCCGATGGAACGCTGGCGATAGTTTATAACGGTGAGGTATACAACTTTAAAGAGGTTCGCGAGGAACTGGTCAAACTCGGACATACGTTCAAGACCGATTCCGACACGGAGGTAGTTGTTCATGCCTATCAGCAGTTCGGCGAATCATGCCTTGAAAAACTTCGCGGAATGTTCGCCTTCGCGATCTGGGATTTTCGCGGCGAATCGCTTTTCATTGCGCGAGATCGCGTTGGCAAAAAGCCTCTGTTTTACGCTGTGACCGCTGAAGGCGAGTTCGTTTTCGGATCGGAATTAAAGACCCTGCTGGTTCACGGTCGCGTCAAGCGGGAGGTCGATTTGGCCGCCCTCGATGCATATCTTTCCTTCGGCTATGTGCCGGAAGAGTTTTGCATTCTTAAGGATGTTAAAAAACTTCTTCCCGGCCATTTTCTGCGTTTTAAACACGGACAAATAGAGATAAAAAGGTACTGGGATTTCGATCTTTCGAAGGTCGAAGCTAACCGCTCGGAAGAGGAGTGGACCAGCGAATTACGCGCTAAAATCGCAGAAGCGGTAAAGATCAGACTGATCTCCGAGGTCCCGCTCGGAGCCTTTCTTTCAGGCGGCGTCGATTCTTCTACGATCGTCGCCACGATGGCGAAACTATCCGATCAGTCGGTTAAGACCTTTTCGATCGGCTTTCGCGAAGACAGTTTTGACGAACTTAAATACGCGCGCCTCGCCGCCAGGGAATTCAAAACAGACCATCACGAATTCATCGTTACGCCGGACCTTTTTGATCTGATCGGCGAGATCGTATGGCATTTTGACGAGCCGTTCGCAGATCAGTCTTCACTGCCGACCTTCATGCTTTCGAAAATGGCTCGCGATCATGTCACTGTGGTTCTTTCGGGCGATGGCGGCGATGAGTTGTTTGCCGGATATGAACGATATGTTGTCGACCGGAACCGAGATAAATTCGCGTCGGTCCCGGCCGTGTTTCGGAACGGGGTCAGGCGTGTCAGCGCGGCGCTTCCGCACGCGGCTCGCGGAAAAAACTTTCTGCACAATGTTTCGCTGGATTCGGTCGATCGATATATCGACAGCATCTCGGCGTTCAACGGTCCTCGTAAGGCGTTGTTATATTCGGGAGAGCTGCGTGAGTCGCTGAACGGTAGAACTTCTGCGGGTGATAAAGTGTTTCAAAGTTACGGCAATAAATCGGAGCTCCCCGACGCGATCGCGCGGCTTCTTTATTTGGACAGTAAAACTTATCTTCCGGGCGATATTCTTACCAAGGTCGACCGTATGACCATGGCAAATTCGCTCGAGGCCCGGGTGCCGCTTCTCGATCACGAACTTATTGAATTTGTCGCGACGATGCCTTCAACCTTGAAAATGAAAGGCACCGAAACGAAGTACATATTAAAAAAAGCTATGGAGGGCATTGTTCCCGACGAGATTTTGTATCGGGAAAAACAGGGGTTTGGCGTGCCGATCGGCGAGTGGATAAACGATCAGCTTCGCGAGCGGATAAACGACGATCTCGCCGATAGCCGCACAACCGGCCGCGGCCACTTCGACGGCAATTATGTAAATACCCTGCTGAAGGAACACGCGGCCGGACGCCGTGATCATGCAAATTCGCTGTGGATGCTGTGGATGCTCGAACTATGGTTCCGCCGTTATGTCGATGTTTGAAAAAGATACCGACCCTGAGTGAAAAAGAACGTTCTACATTTGATCCCAAGCTTCCATCAAGGCGGCTCGGAACGACAGGCGGTTCAGTTGGTAAAACTGCTCGTTGACGAAGGCTCGTACAACATCAGCATTGCTTGCCTTGATCGGAACGGGATCTTATTTGACGACGTGAAAAAGCTTGGGTTTGTCGATGTGCCCGAATATACACTGAGCTCTTTTTACGACCTTAACATGGCCCGGCAGTTGCGACGATTTTCTAAATATCTGAGATCGAACAGGATAGACATCATACAAACGCACGATTTCTATTCCAATATTTTCGGCATGTTCGGAGCGAAGCTTGCGGGCTGCCCGATTCGGATCGCCGCTAAACGAGAAACGGGCATGCGGTCATCCCGACAGCTTTTTATCGAAAGACGAGCATTCGGTTTGGCCGACACCGTTGTGGTGAATTCCGCCAGGGTAAAAGATTATTTGGCTGCGTCGGGCGTCGCGACCGATAAGATCAGCGTCATTTATAACGGGATAGACGCTTCGAGATTTGACGGAGTTTCGGCCGATCGAGACGGGCTTCGTAGAGAACTAAACCTGCCGTCAGAATATCGTTTCGTCACAATTGTCGCGAATCTCCGCAGTCCTGTAAAGGACCATGCAATGTTTCTTAAGGCTGCGTTATCGGTCGCAAAAAAAGTCCCGGATGCGGGTTTTATTGTTGCCGGTGAAGGCGACTTGCTCGACCAGACAAAACAATTGGCGGCCAATCTCGGGCTTTCGGACCGTACGTTTTTTATCGGCCGCTGCACTCGTGTTCCCGAGCTTCTCTGGGTTTCCGAAGTCTGCGTGTTGAGTTCCGTTTCCGAGGGATTTTCCAACTCGATCATCGAATACATGGCCGCCGGGAAGCCAGTCGCTGCCACCGATGTCGGCGGCGCGAGCGAGGCGATAGTCGAAGGCGAGACGGGATATCTCGTGGAATCGGGGGATTCCGAATTGTTGGCCGATCGTGTTTCGTCGCTGTTATTAGATCCGTCGCTTGCGGAAAAGCTGGGCTGCGAAGGAAGAAAGCGCGTCACCGAGGTTTTTTCGACGAAGGCACAGCTTGAGAAGACTTTGGCGGTGTATCAGCGGGAACTCAGTCGAAAAGGAGCCTGATTGCGAGTGGGAATGGACGAGCGAAAAATGTTTGTCGCCCAACTCGGGCCGATGCCGCCGCCACATGGAGGTGTGTCGACGAACATGCTTGCGATACACCAGGCGTTGCGGCAAAACGGGCATGATTCGGTCATCATCGATGTGGCGAATCGAAATGAAAATGCAGACGTTGATGAAGTGTTAAAGCCGCGCTCCGCGTTTGGGCTGATCCGGCTTTTACTAAAACTCGATTGCGATATCGTGCATTATCATATCGGCGGCGAATTCAACACCAAGCTGGTATTTTTGACTTTGCTGTGCGGGCTGCTGCCGGGAAAGAAGTCCGTTGTGACATTTCATTCCGGAGGTTATGCAAAAAAAATAGCAGATATGGCTCGGCCGCTATCGCTTCGCGGATTCGCATTTCGTTCGATCGATTTTCTGATAGGCGTGAATACTCAGATGATCGACATGTTCAGCCGTTACGGCGTGCCGAAAGAGCGGACGCGGCTGGTCCTTCCTTTTGAATTACAAAAACCGGATCAGGATCTGACTATTCCGGCCGAATTCGAGAATTTTGCGAAAAATGCGGACCCGTTTCTTCTGTCGGTGGGTGCACTTGAACCCGAATACTTAAATGCATTCCTGATCGAATCGATGCCTGCGATTATCGAGCGTTTTCCCAATGCCGGATTGCTCATTGCCGGTTCCGGTAGCATGCGGGCGGGCCTTGCAGACAAGATCGACCAAATGAAGGCGGGCGAGAAGATCGTTCTTGCGGGTAATGTCAATCATGCGGTTCTCCTGCATCTGATCGAACGCGCGGATACCGTTCTGAGAGTCACGGAATATGACGGCGATGCAATTTCGGTTAGAGAAGCACTTTTTCTGGGAACGCCGGTAGTAGCTTCCGACAATGAAATGCGGCCGGATGGGGTGCATCTACTTGCCGATCCGGTCAACGCGACGGACCTTGTTGACACGCTTTCGGCAGCTCTCGCTGAAGAAAGAAAACCCGAAAAA
>JABFSB010000104.1 GCA_013140875.1 Acidobacteriota bacterium | reverse complement strand
TTTACCTTTTTGTATGCAACTTTGTAGGTAACCGCTGCCGACGGCTGTTGAAGTGAAGCCCTGGTCATGCCATGGGCAAAGGCGGAGAAAAGAAATGCTGAGGCGGTTACGGCCATCAACAAATTTGGAAAGCTAAACTTAGTGATCATGATATCCTCGCTAAAAACAAATTCTAACCTGTAAAAGTTAGTATAGCAAGTTATACATTCCACGATATAACTTGTCAAATAAGAAAACGATAGTTAGAATATTTCTTGTGAAAGCTATCATTGATGAACAGTTTTATGTGATCGGCAATAATTTGGCGCTGGACTTTGTAAACTCGTCGATTGTGGATCTTACGGTTGAAAATCTGGTCGGATGGGCAATAGCTGTTGGTTTGGTCGATGACTCTGCCGGCATTCCACTTGCCGCAAAATGGCAGAGGTTCGACCTTGCGGAGATCGACCGGTTTCGAGCGAAACTGCGCGTCATTGTCGCCAACCTCGCCTTCGGTGGGACGGCGGGCAACGAAAGCATCGGCCTAATCAATAATACATTGAAGAAAAATGGTGGGCACACCGAGTTGGTTCGAACGGATGAGGGGTTTGCCAAGCGGTTTTCGATGGATCTGACCGTGCCAGACGGACTGCTCGTGCCGATCGCCGAATCGTTTGCCGATTTACTTTGTTACGGAAATCTCGATTATCTTCGAAAATGTGAGAGTCCGGAGTGCATTTTGTACTATTACGACAACACAAAAAATCACAAACGTCGCTGGTGCAGCATGTCGGTGTGCGGCAATCGAGCAAAAGCCAATAAGTTTTATCAGCGAAAGAAGGAACGTCTTGCGGTCCGTGCTAATTAACTCGCCACGGAGGGTTTTTTCGATTTTCTCCTGCACGAAAGAGGCAGATTCTATTGCCGTTTGGGTCTTTTAGATAGGCTTGCCGCCAGAGCCAATCGCGGTCCGTCGGGTCCTCGTCGAATTCGAGGCGGAGGGATTTGAGCCGGTTGACCTCGGCGTCGAGGTCCTGGCATTCGAAGTAAAGGACGATATTGTTAGCGGGCACACTCCCTACCGGTCGTGTTTCTGCCTCGTGGACTGAGAGTGTGGCCTCGCCATCGGGACATTCGAACCGGGCGTAGCGCGGTAGAGAATCGACAATAAGAATCAGGCCGAGCTTTTTGAAGAACTCGGCCGTTTCAAGAGGTTTTTCTGAGTAAATGGTGACCTGATTAAGGTTCATTGCGAGGCCTGAGCCGCGGGCTTCAGCTCCTTGATAACCCGGTCGGCTTCATCCTTGTATTGGCTTTGCGGATTCTTTTCCAGCATCAGGGAAAGATAAGCCAATGCGTCTTCGCGAAGTTTGTCAGGGGCGAACCTCTTTTCTTTGTCGGAGTTTAAATTAACCTTCTGCTTTCCCTTGTTTTGCGACAGGTAATAGCTGCTCATCCCGGCCAGGTAGAGGAATTCTTCGATATTCGAGAATTCGGGATAGGCGGCGTAGGTTTCTTCAAATCGAAGCAGTACGCCTTTATATGCCTTTTTCAATCGAAAAGCCTGCCGCGCTACGTCGAGATTGTGCTTCGCATCGGCTTCAAGAACAGGATCGACGGCGGGTGTCACGTTGCGTTGGGCGTGAATAGTACAGCAAAACAAAAAGAAGAAGAAAACTGTGATAAGTGAGCGTAAAATCATAAATCAAATAATATGATGCGCTAAACTGGGTCAGAGTTTCTCCGTCATCAGCGCGCAACGAACACGCGTGCCAACCCTAATAGACCGAAAAGAATGAAAAAGAGTCCAACCATGAGCAATTTCGCCGAGTAAGATTCGCCGGTAAGCTTTGGACCCCAAAGCCGCGCTGGTAAATCCTTCGATTGGATCTCAGTTTTCCGACCAGCACTCTTGTTAAAAAGCACAAAGTACAGTCCCAAGAAAATCGATAGGAAACAAATTACTCTCTCGAACATATTTAGCTCCGGGTGTATTTGCCGACAATCACATTAAGCTTCTTTGCCGTTTCCTCCGGCCAGTGGTCTGGGGCGGTGAATATCGCGTTTTTGATTGCGTCGCGGTATTGATTTGGCGTCTCTTTGGCGGCTACTTTTTGAACAGCATCCTTAAGGATCAACTGAGCGTTGCGGACGTTTTTGTTCAAATATTCTATGACCATATCGACTGTTACGTCGTCGTGGCCTTCGTACCAGCAGTCGTAGTCGGTGACGAGGGCGAGGGTGGCGTAGGCGATCTCGGCTTCGCGGGCGAGTTTGGCTTCCTGGAGGTTGGTCATGCCGATGATGTCCATGCCCCATTGGCGATAGACATTCGATTCGGCTTTGGTTGAGAACGCCGGGCCTTCCATGCAGACGTATGTTCCGCCGCGGTGCATTTTTACGCCGACCGAGTTGCAGGACGCTTCGAGAATGTCGCCGAGTTCGCTGCAGACCGGATGTGCGAACGTCACGTGTCCCACGATACCTTCGCCGAAAAAGGTAGATTCCTTTGCCCTTGCACGTGTGCGGTCGAAAAATTGGTCGGGGATGACCATGTCCGTCGGTTCATACTGTTTCTGCAAACTGCCGACAGCCGAAACGGACAAAATATACTCGACCCCGAGCAGCTTCATCGCGTAGATGTTTGCCCGGTACGGAACCTCGGTCGGCAAAAATTTATGCCCCCGCGCATGACGTGGCAAGAACGCAACCGTGACGCCTTCAAGCTCGCCAATGATAAAGGCATCCGACGGATCGCCAAACGGTGTCTCGACCTTTTGCTCTCTAACATTCTGAAGCTCGGGCATCTGATAAAGGCCCGAACCGCCGATTATTCCGATATTTACGTGCTCCACTATTGATCTATGTCCTCCGGAACAAAAACATTGAATTCGAAAAAGGTTGCGTCATCAACGGGCCGATTTCCAGAGCCCAGTTGCAAGGCCGTCGCGCGATCGGCCTTCGCCTTGACTGCACTACCCAATTTTGCGTAGGAGGCGGCCCGCAAAGTGTAAGGGGTTCGCCATTGCGGGGCCAAGTCGATTGCTTTGGTTGCTTCGACGACGGCCGGTGAAAACTGGCCGCTTTTGAAAAGCAAATATGCGAGCATGTAGCGCATCAATCCGGACCTTTCTTTTAAGGCAAGCGCTTTTCGGATATCTTCGATTGCTAAAGTGTTTTTACCTAGTTTGTGGTAAGAAAGAGCTCGACTATAGAGTGCGTGAATATTCGCGGGGTCCAAGCCGAGAGCGTCGGTATTATCTTTTATCGCCAGATCGTATTTGCCTAGAGAATAGTGGACGATCCCTCGTGCATGGTAAAACGGTGCTTTCGGCTTCAGCGATATAGCTCGATCATAGTCTCTTAAACCCTCATCGTATTTCCCAAGCTTGACGTTGGCGTTCGCTCGCGTGTAGTAAGCGTTTTCGTTGGTGTCGTTGAGTTTTAATGCCTCATCCAGATCACGGAGCGATGCAGTGACGTCTTTGAGTTGAAGGTTAACCGTTGCCCGGTTGATGTAGAACATCGGGAAGGCCGCATCCAATTCAATCGCTTTATCATAGTCCTTGAGAGCCTTGTCATATTCCTTGCTAAACAAGTATGCGTTGCCGCGGTTATTCCAGAATTTGGCGTTTGAGGGTTCGAGTTCTATCGATTTTGATAAAGATTCGACGGCAAGTTTGTAGTCGCCTCGATTCTGATAAACCGTTCCCTTGATCTGGTAAGCCAGAGCTGAATGAGCTGGCGGATTAGTGCCCGTTGCGAGAATCGACAATGCCTTTTCGGCATCGGCCAGTGCCTCTGCGGACTTCGAAAGCGAAAGATAGGCTACCCCGCGATTTACGTAAAGTACCGCAAGGGAAGGAGCGACTATTATTGCCTCGTTGTATTTTTGGGTGGCCTGTTCCGTTTCTCCTTTGTTCATAAGCGCATTGCCTTCACTAAAGAGCTGTTGGGCTTTAGTGCTCAGTTGGCTCTGACTCTGAATCTCAACAACCTGACCGAACAGACAAAACGGAGCTACAGCGAATACAAGAAGCCAAAGAGCGAGGTGGACCATTCGCGAATAATGAGAGATTTTGGTCATAAAAGTGATTGTGTGACGCTTTTATTTTGCCATTGGTGTCAATGGCCTGCAAAAAATTAGCGTTGACGCTATTTAAGGTTCTATTCCGTTAAACAATAAAAAACGGCCGACAGCAAAGTAATTGCCATCGGCCGCCTAAACTAAATTGCCTACTTCTTCTTCGGATCGGCCTTAGGAGCCGGTTTTGCACCAGCCTTCGGATCTGCCTTTGTCGGCGGGCCGGGCTGGACTTGGCCGTCCTCGTTCATTGGCGGCATCTGATTCTGCTGCTGTTGTTTTTTCATCATCTCCTGGATCTGTTCCTCGGAGACCTTGGGTACGTCGAAATCTTCCGGCACCTGGACGTTATTCGCGGCTATGACC
>JABFSB010000125.1 GCA_013140875.1 Acidobacteriota bacterium | reverse complement strand
CCGTTACCTTGAACCCGAGGTCGTGCAAGAATTTCGCATCGTCACCCAGCCCGCAGCCGACGACCAAGGCGGTTCGCCCGTCGCCTTTCAATCCGGTCGATTCCGCCCATTTCTCGAAAAACCGATTGGGCTTCATGTCCGCCCACGGAATTTTCTCCGTGTCGCCGCCTGATTCCTTATACAGAGCGTCGAACCACCCGAGCGGGTCGCCACGCTCAATAAATTCCGCCGCCAATTCGCGTGTCCGCGCTCGCTTGTCAAACTCCAGATCGTCCATAAAAAAGTAGCTTTTAGTTTCAACCTGGAGACCTTGTAGGTGCCGAAATTGAATTTCTGACAACACGATCGCCATAATCGCTCCGACTAAATGAACACCCATAAGAATCCAGACTCTTCTGCGAAGCTCTTTAGTAGCGGAAGCCCGCCCAAGAAGATAACCATAAAAGGGGTATTGCAGGAAAGCAAAGAGAGCGGTAATTACAGGATTCAAAAGAATTAAACTACCGATGTAAAAACCTAAAGCTTGCTCGAGCACCGCAAAGGGAAACAGGAGTTGGACGGAGTACGGGACTGTGCCGCCGTAACCGACAAACATCAAGGGGACTGTAATTAAAAAGGAGGCTGCCATCAGCAACAGGCATAGAAGAAAAGGTTTCCAATTGAAGGTTGAACGCATACTCGAACGTCTCCTTGATCCCACTGCCCCATTTTTACTCGACTCGGCCGCCAGCTTCCGTCCACGCCGTCCAGCCGCCGGCCATCGACCAGACGTTTTGTGTAGCCCATTTTCCGGAGGTTTGCCGCCGCAAGGGCCGATCGATATCCGCCGCCGCAATAGAGGATGAGTTCTTCGGCCTTGTCCGGATGTTTGGCGACGATGTCACGTTCGATCACCCCGCGACCGATGTGCTCGGCCCCGCTCGCATGCCCGGCCGAGTATTCGTTGTCCTCACGAACGTCGATCAACCTCGCTCCCGACTTTTGCCGCTCTATCGCCTCAACGACCGACACCTCTTTTACCAGCGGCATCGCCTCGGCCACTATCTGTAGAAACTCTTTTGAATGGTCCATTGCGATCTATTTTAATTAGACGCTCGCTTTTACGCCAAACCAGGTGACGAGAACTCGATTTTCATAACCCGAAAGTGAATCTTCAAAAGTTGCACTTATTGTATGAATTCAAGCACCAGACTGTATCATACATCATACGATTGACAATCTACGCAACAATATTGTAGAATACGTGCGGATTAGTTCTTTGAAATTTCGGCCGCGAAAGGTTTTGAGGCAGTTAAATTGAGGCCCGATCAGCTCGGAAACGCCCGAGAAAACTGCGTCGGAGTAAAAAAGCCCATTTTTGTTCCACCTTGTTCCGCTTGTTCCATCACGCGCGGAACGGAACAAAAATCGCGAAAAACGCCGATTCCTGCGCCGCCTTGCGCCAATTGCGCCACCACAGCGGCGCGGCGCAAAAATCGGCCTTTTTGGCAAAATTGCCCGGTCGTTGGCATCGTGCGGCATTGGCTTTATAATTATGGTTTCGCTCTAATTTGAAATTTTTAACCTAAAACGAGGATAAAGCATTGGCTGAACAATTTGACGTTACTATTATTGGCTCGGGCCCGGGCGGA
This sequence comes from Acidobacteriota bacterium, assembly GCA_013140875.1. GTDB lineage: Bacteria > Acidobacteriota > Blastocatellia > Pyrinomonadales > Pyrinomonadaceae > OLB17. The sequence goes on along the minus strand of JABFSB010000125.1, from coordinate 2,801 downwards.
TATGTTGCTGCGGTGCGGGCGGGACAGCTTGGATTAAAGGTCGCGTTGGTCGAAAAAGAGAAAGACGCGCGGCTTGGCGGAACCTGCGGCCTGCGCGGCTGCATTCCGACAAAGGCGTTGTTGAACGCGGCCCATTTGTATGACAAAGCGTCTCATTTTGAGAACTTCGGTCTCAAGGTCAAGGACCTGAGCTACGATTGGACCGGCGTTCAAAAGTATAAGTCGGATGTGGTCGCCAAGAACTCGGCCGGCGTTTCCTATCTGATGAAAAAGAACAAGGTCACGGTTTACAACGGCTTTGGCAAGATCGCCGGCAAAGGCAAGGTCGAGGTCGAACTCGAAGGCGGCAAAAAGGAGACGATCGATACCAAGAACATCATCATCGCCACCGGCTCGGTCGTGCGGCCGATTCCGGGCTTTGAGGTGGATGGGAAACAGGTCGTTAATTCCGACCAGATACTTGAATTGACCAACGTACCGAAATCGATGATCGTAATGGGCTCGGGTGCGGTCGGCGTTGAGTTCGCAAGTGTCTATCATCGATTCGGCTGCGACACGACGGTAGTTGAATTACTCGACCGCATCGTTCCGATCGAGGACGCCGATGTATCCAAAGAACTCGCCCGTGCATTCAAAAAACAGGGCATCAAATGCGAGACCGGTATCAAGCTGGATAAGCTGGAGAAAAACAAAAAGAGCGTCAAAGTTTCCGGCAAGAACGCTAAGGGCGAGGCTGTTTCCTTCGAAGCCGAAATGCTGCTCGTCGCCGTCGGCCGCATGCCGTATCTCGATAAACTCGGGCTCGATAAGACCAAGGTCGTCGTCAATCCCCGAGGCACGATCAAAGTGAACGAATACTGCGAAACCGACGAGCCGAACGTCTTCGCCATCGGCGACGTGATCGACACCGCCTGGCTCGCCCACCTTGCCTCAAAAGAAGGCATCATGGTCGTTGAAAAACTCGCCGGCAAAAAGGTCGAGCCGATCAAACAAAACCTAGTCCCGAACTGCACCTACTGCGACCCAGAAGTCGCCAGCGTGGGATTGACTGAAGAGAAAGCCAAAGCCGCCGGTTACGATGTAAAGGTCGGTAAATTCCCGTTCTCCGCATCCGGCAAAGCACGCATCCTCGGCGAAACCGACGGCTTCGTCAAAATCGTCGCCGAAAAGAAATACGACGAGGTCCTAGGCGTCCACATCATCGGCCCGCACGCGACGGAACTATTGGCCGAAGCCTGCGTCGCCATGGCCCTCGAAACCACCGCCGACGAACTAGGCCGCATCATCCACGCCCATCCGACGGTGAGCGAATCCGTTATGGAAGCCGCCGAAGGCGTGCATGATCTGACGATCCATATGTAGGTCGACAAAAAAGGACTATGTCAATTGAAAACGAGAGACGAATCTGCTCTCGTTTTTCCTTGAAATTCAGTTGACATATATGTTAACTTTCTGTGTGCGTAAGCTCATATTCTATGAAACGCAACGTGGCGACTGTCCGGTCGAAGAATTTCTCGATTCGCTTACAGGTAAACAGGCCAGAAAAGTTACTTGGGTTTTGGAGATCGTTGAAACTTTTCCAATAGTACCAATCCAATACTTCAAGAAGCTTATCGGGACTAATGATATTTGGGAAGTCAGAGTTGATTTTGGAAGTGATACACTTCGCCTTTTAGGTTTTATGGATAAGGGAAATCTCGTGATTCTGACAAACGGATTTGCCAAGAAATCTCAGAAAGCTCCGCCCGCCGAAATTGATATCGCTGAACAGCGAAAGAAAGAGTATTTGAGCAGAGGTGTTAATAAATGAGCGATTTGAAGAAATACATCACCAAAAGAAAGAAAGTAGATAAAGAGTTTGCCGAGGGCTATGACGAGGGTTTTGACAATTTTAAGATCGGGGTCTTATTGAGGCAGGCAAGAGAAAAATCCGGCATCACTCAGGAAGCTGTAGCAAAGCAGTTGCGCACCAATAAATCGGCGATCTCGCGGATCGAGAACCATTCCGAAGATATCCGGCTCTCAACTCTTCGCAAATATGCTCAGGCTCTTGGCAAAGAGATTCATCTAGAAATCGCATAGAATCAATCCCATTGGTATAGACAAGAAATAGACGAGAGTCGAAGCTTCGTTCTCGTTTTGTTATTAAACTGCTTTTTTATGAAAGCCGCGCAAACTTCATACCCCCGAAGTAAGATCAAGGTTTTGCTCCTTGAAAACATCTCTGACGCCGCGGTCAATGAGCTTGAAACTGGCGGCTACACGGAGATCGAGAAGATCAATGGTGCGATGAGCGAGACAGATCTGATTACTGCTGTGAAGGGTGTTCATCTGATCGGCATTCGTTCAAAAACAAAAATTACAAAGAATGTCATCGCGGTTGCAGATAAGCTGCTTGCGATCGGGGCGTTTTGCATTGGGGTTAACCAGATCGATTTGAAGGCGGCGACGGAGAAAGGTGTTGCGGTTTTCAATGCTCCTTACTCTAACACTCGATCTGTGGCGGAGTTGATCATCGGGCTGTCGGTGATGTTGATCCGCAAGATCGCGGACAAGAACGCGGCGGCACATCAGGGGCGATGGTTAAAGGAAGCGACGGGAAGCTTTGAGCTGAGGGGCAAAACGCTCGGCATCGTCGGCTATGGCAACATCGGTTCGCAGGTCTCGAATATGGCCGAGGCGATGGGGATGCACGTGCTGTATTACGATGTCGCTACAAAGCTTCCGCACGGTAACGCCAAGCAGATTCGCGATTTGAAGGACCTGCTGAAAAAGTCGAACATCGTTACGCTGCATGTGCC
>JABFSB010000091.1 GCA_013140875.1 Acidobacteriota bacterium | reverse complement strand
CAAGGAAATAATATTTTTCGGCCTCGGTTTTGAAACGACGATGCCGAGCACGGCGCTGACCGTTCTGCAGGCAAAAAAAGACGGCATTAAAAACTTTTCGCTTTTCTGCAACCACATCACGATCATACCGACGATAAAAGCAATTCTCGATTCACCGCAGCTTGAGATCGACGGCTTTCTCGGACCCGGCCACGTCAGTATGGTCATCGGGATTAGGCCTTATGATTTTATCGCCGATCATTATCACAAACCGATCGTCGTCGCCGGCTTCGAGCCGCTGGATGTGCTGCATTCGATGTGGATGGTGCTGAAACAATTAGCCGAAGGCCGCCACGAAGTGGAAAATCAATACAACCGCATCGTGCCCGACAACGGAAGCATTCCCGCACTAGAAGCTGTGCAGGAAGTTTTTGAACTGCGAGAATTTTTTGAATGGCGCGGCCTTGGCTCGATCGACCATTCGGGCGTCCGCGTTCGCGAGGAGTATGCGGAATGGGACGCCGAGCGTAAATTCCCGGTGCCGAATTTAAGGATTGCCGATCCGAAATCGTGCCAATGCGGAGAGGTTCTAAAGGGTGTTATAAAACCGCGCCAATGTAAAATTTTCGGCACGCAATGCACGCCCGAAACTCCGATGGGCGCGCTTATGGTTTCAACCGAAGGCGCATGCGCCGCTTATTACAATTACGGGCGGATACAGATAACACGCGAATCCGCGGCAGCAAGGGCGTAAATCAACCGCAGATAAACGCAGATGAACACAGATAAATCAAAAAAGAAACGCTTTAGTTTTTTACAGATTTTCAATTCCTATCTGTGTTTATCGGCGTCCATCTGCGGCTAATTTTCCTAAATTTTATGACAGCCGAACATGCAGTTCAAAAACGAATAAGCCGTCTTCGCGAAACCACGATAAACATGGCCCACGGCAGCGGTGGGAAGAAGATGCGTGATTTGATAGAGGACGTGTTTCTCGGAGCGTTTAACAATCCGCTGCTTGCGCCGCTCGAAGATCAGGCCGTGATGAACCTCGCAGACCTGGCGGCAAATGGTGATCGGCTCGCTTTTACGACTGACAGTTACGTCGTCAGCCCGTTATTTTTCCCGGGCGGCAATATCGGGACACTCGCCGTAAACGGAACGGTCAACGATCTTGCGATGTGCGGAGCACGGCCGCTTTATCTTTCGTGCGGAATGGTTTTGGAAGAAGGATTGGCGGTTGATGATCTGCGAAAGATAGCCGCGACGATGCGCGACATGGCGAATGCAACGGGCGTGGCAATCGTCACCGGCGACACAAAGGTCGTCGAACGCGGCGCGGCAGACAAATTGTTTATAAACACCTCAGGCGTCGGCGTTATACCGGCGGGTGTTAACATCTCGGCTGCTCGTGCGCAGGCGGGTGACAAGGTAATTATTAATGGTTTTCTCGGCGATCACGGCTGCGCGATCCTCCTGGCGCGTAATGAGCTTGCACTTGAAACCGATATCGAAACCGATTGCCAGCCGCTACATGATCTAGTAAAGAAAATGCTCGCCGCGTGTCCTGATATTCACTGCCTTCGCGACGCGACGCGTGGCGGTCTCGGCACGGTTCTAAATGAATTTGCCGAAAGCTCGAACGTCGGTATCCGCATCGACGAAACCGCAATTCCGATGCGCGAAAACGTAAAAGGAGCCTGCGAACTGCTCGGCCTCGACCCGCTCTATCTCGCAAACGAAGGCAAGTTGGTCGCGATCGTTCCGCCCGATTTTGCGGATGTGGTTATCGAAGCAATGCGAAAACATCCGGCCGGAGCGGAAGCAGCGATCATCGGCGAAGTCGTCGAATCACCAGCGGGAACGGTAATGATGAACACCGCATTTGGCGGCACGCGGATCGTCGATCTGCTCGTCGGCGAGCAACTGCCGAGAATCTGTTAAGAAAGTTCACCACAGAGACACAGAGGACACTGAGGCGGACGAAGGAATCTTCAAAACTCGATTGCCGGCTTCAAACTCTGTTCTCTCTGTTCTCTCTGTGCTCTCTGTGTCTCTGTGGTGAAAACTCTTTAATATGCACGAATTAGGCATCACACGCAGCGTCATCGCCATCTGTGCCGAAAATTCCGGCGGAGCGGCAGTCAAGCGCGTGACTTTGGAGATCGGCAAGCTGAGTGCGATCCTGCCGGATGCGGTGCGCTTTTGTTTCGATATCTGTGCAAAAGGAACGGTCGTTGAAGGAGCAGATTTGGAGATTTTGGAAATACCGGGCCGGGGACGCTGCCGCTTATGTGGCCGGACAATTATTTTGTCCCAGCTTGTCGGCCGCTGCGAATGCGGCAGCAACGATCTGGAGATCATCGCGGGCGAAGAATTGAAGGTAAAGGAAATGGAGGTTTGAATTATGTGCGTGACCTGTGGATGCTCCGATAAAGATCAGATCGCGATCACCAATCCTAAGACTGGCGATCAGAAATTTATCTCGCATAACGAGGCCCATGCTCTCGGCCATTCGCATACGCATGGCGAAGAGCATGCCGACACGCCGGTTCGGCATGAGCATTTACACGCTCATCACGAACATCATTCGCAAGCTGTTTCCGATTCAGGTTCGGCGGCGGTCATGGCAAGAAGTCATAACCGAACGATCGAGTTGGAAAAGGAAATTCTCGGCAAAAACCAATTGATCGCCGAACGCAATCGCGAATGGCTGACAGCAAAAGGAATACTCGCGCTAAATCTTGTGAGTTCGCCGGGCTCCGGCAAAACGACACTGCTCGAGCAGACCGTACTTGCCCTAAAAGACGAATTCGAGATCAGCGTGACCGAGGGCGACCAGGAAACTATTCATGACGCCGAACGCATCCGTGCCACCGGCGGCAAAGCTTTGCAGATCAACACCGGAACGGGCTGCCATCTCGAAGCAGAAATGCTCGAACGCGGAATAAAGAGTCTCGATCCGGCTTCAAATTCGCTCCTGTTCATCGAAAACGTCGGCAATCTCGTCTGCCCGGCCCTCTTCGATCTCGGCGAACGGGCAAAGGTCGCAATCCTTTCCGTCACCGAAGGGGAAGATAAGCCGCTCAAATATCCGCACATGTTCCGGGCCTGCGAACTGATGATCCTGAATAAGATCGATCTGCTGCCATTTGTCAGATTCGACGTTGAAAAGTGCGTTGATTACGCGAGGCAAGTTAATCCCGAAATCAGTGTGATCCGCCTCTCGGCCACGACGGGAGAAGGGTGTGTCGACTGGTATCGGTGGTTAGAAGAAGTAGGCAGCAGTAGTCCTGCCGCGAAGACGCAAAGAAGAAATTAGCCGCCCTTTTTCGTACGTTAAATCTATGTTACAGGCCGCGGCGGGAATATTGACCCTCTCTCCCTCAACCGGTATGGTTATAACATTCGAAAAAGTAATCTGACGGAGGGTCACGCAATGATTGATCTATCGGCGAAAAAGGTCGCACCGGTTGTCCAACTGGTTTTGATGTTAGTTACTTGTCTGATCGGGTTAATCTGGCTTTTGGCCCGATAAGCCGTCGGCCCCGACGCGTCAGCGTTTTCTTCCGGCGTACCTTTCAAAAACTATCTGCGGCGTATCCAGATTTCGTCCGGCTTGTAGATTTACCGCAAGCCGGATAAATTGCGCCATCGACCACGCAAGCGGAGTGGCCGAGCCGGTTCCCTCTCCGAATTTTAGATCAGGGACGAATTGGCGGTCGATGTTTTTGGGAGTTTCTTTTTTGTCCCAGACTTGTTCGGGAATCATGAGCCCTTCGTTGGCGAAGCCGAGCATGTGATTTAGACGGGATTTGGCCGCAACTATCGCTACACTTTGGCCATCCATCTTCAGCATATCCAAATTGTAACTCGCCAGTTCATACTGGCCTCGCTCGCCGCTCAATAACGCCCACAGCCTTCCCTTTCCTGTATATTTCCCATCCCAATTCCATCTTCGGCCGTCGTCCATTTCGCCGTAGCCGTCGTTGTTGTAGCGATAGAATCCGGGGCCGTTTGGCGTGTCAACTTTTATAACCTGATCAACCACTTTCAAAGATTTTACGATCAGCGGATCATCGGCACGGCGGATTCCGAGACGGACGAGCTCCAGAAAACCGGCGTCGATGATCTCGCGCTCGTCAAAAAATCCAGCACCGTTGTTTATTTCGATCTTCTCGCCCGCGTCGGGTTTGCCGTTTTGTGTTATGCGGACGTAATAGTTACCGTCGCCGTACTTCCCCGTCTTGGTTGCGGTCCATTTTTCGATGTTGGCTTCCCATTCATCGGCGGTTTTCAGATAAAGTTCGGCGGAGGCGTTGTCGCCGTTTCGTTTTGCGATGTCGGCGGCACAAACAAGCCCCGCGATCTCGGCCGCGATGGTCGAAGGCGAATATCCGGCTTCTTCTTCCCAACGCTCCTGCGGCGTGGAAGGCCCATTCTTCACGATAAAGT
>JABFSB010000161.1 GCA_013140875.1 Acidobacteriota bacterium | reverse complement strand
ATATCGAAAAGTCCAAAAACATCCTAAAAGAGGCCGGATTTGTGTTGCGCGGAACGACCGAGACGCCGGAGCTTTTCGACGCGGACAATAACCGGGTCGAATTTTCCCTGTTGGTGCCCGCCGAAAACGAACAGCGAAAGCTGATCGCCGCGGTCGTCCAGGAAGATGTTGCCAAGCTCGGCATCAAAATGCAGGTCGTGCCGATCGAAAACCAAAATATCTCGGAACGCTGGTCAAAGACTTTCGATTATGACGCGCTGCTTTTCGGCCTTTCCGTAAGCGGCGTGGACCCGACATCTTACGCCAATTTCTTGCTGAGCGAAGCCTCGGTCCATCAATGGCAGCCGAAGCAGAAAACTCCGGCGACTGAATGGGAAGCGGAAATCGATAAGCTATTTGTCGAGCAGGCGGGCGAAACCGACGCCAAAAAGCGGGCCTCGATATTCAACGAGATCCAAAACATCATTGCCGCCGAATCACCGGTCATTCCGATAACTGTCCGTCATATTGTTACGGCCGCAAACACTCGGGTCGGAAACTATGCGCCGAGCAGCATCTTTCCGTATTCCATATGGAACGCGGACGAACTTTTCATTAAATGACACTCCGTTAACGTCATTCCTTTTCCTCAAATTTGTTAGAAGGCTTTCCTCCTGAACTCTGAAGCCGCAGAACTGTTCAATGGAATAAAATAGTCGGTTTTGGCGTATACAGTCATCAAAAGCGGGAGTACTCGTGATTGAGTGAAGTTGGTCGGGCGTATACTATACTTTATATCCGAGGACGGACGGTGCGGGCCGTGTCCGTCCTCAAGGAAAAATGCAATGATTTACCGAAATATTTTTAGATTTGGTTTTGCCATTGTCGTGTTTATGGCCTCGTTCGGAACTGCGCCGGCGATGAATATTTTGCCCGAACGGGAACGCACGACTTCCTTGAATTCGGTTTTGCCCGACGACAAGAAAAAAATTGCCGATTTCGATTTTGTCGATTTTGACGGAAAAAAACGAAAATTTTCGGAATTCAAAGGCAAGGTCGTTCTCATCGATTTTTGGGCAACCTGGTGCGGGCCTTGTCTCGCGGACATTCCGAAACTCAAAAAACTGTACGAGACCTATAAGGGACAGGGATTCGAGATATTCGGCATGAACGCTGAAACAATAGGCGACGAAGACCCGTCGGCCGATCCGCAGGCCGCAAAAGAATCGGCCGCCCGCGCAAAGCAAATAGTAAAGGCCCGCGGCGTAACCTGGCTGCAGGCTGACGCCAAAACATCGCTCCCGATCGCGACGAAGGTTTTTGGCGTTACCGCCCTTCCGACAAAAATAATCGTCGACGGCGAAGGTAATATCCTCGCCACGATCGGCGAAAAGGATGACACCGAGAAGATCGTGGCCGGAATCATGACCGCCGGAAGCACGACTAAGGAATAAATCCGCGACCTGACGCCATTAGTTTTTCGGGCCTTATTTTGAGCAAATTTTTTACAAAACTTTTATTCACAGCCGTTTTTGCGGCCTTGTTCGCCGTGGCGGCATTGGCCCAGAATCCGGTGTCGCTGTCGATGACGGCATCGTCGAATGTATCGTCGGGCGGGTCGGGCGCGGCGAAGATCTCCGCGACCATCGAAGGCGGCTGGTACATGTATTCGATCACTCAAGGTGCCGGTGGCCCGATACCGACGCGCATCAGCCTTGGCGAAGGCCCGTTTAAGATGGGTTCGGTTTCGGGCCCGCGGCCAAAGGTGAAGATGGACGCGAACTTTGGCATCAATACGGAATCGTACACCGGAAGCGCCGTCTTCAATGTCCCGTTCACGGTGAACGCGGGAACGCCGGAAGGGCCGCAGACGCTAAACGCAAGCGTGCGATACCAGGTGTGCAATGACTCCGTCTGCCTTCCGCCAAAGACCGTAAAGCTGACGGCGGCCGTGACCGTTGTTGCCGGTAAGGCAGCCGCATCACCTACGCCGACGGCGACTCCAACACCGACTTCCACTCCGACGCCGGCCGTTAACGCGAATACAAACGCGAACGCCAACACATCGAACGAAGCAAATACAACCGTCGATCAAAACACGAAGATTGACGCCAACACGGCCCTGCCGCCGATGAACGGTCCGGCAACGGGCGACCAACCTTTAGTCACCCGGCCGGCCAAGAGCAATATAAACGATCAGCCCATCTGGGGATTTATCTGGCTGGCGATGACGTTCGGCGCCCTGTCGCTTTTAACGCCCTGCGTTTTTCCGATGATACCGATCACGGTCTCGTACTTTACCAAACACGGCTCCGAATCGACCGCCGGATCGATTAGGGACGCGTTGATCTATGCTGTCGGGATAATCTTTACTTTTACCGGCCTTGGCGTTGCATTGGCCGTGCTTTTTGGCGCGGCGGGCATAAACCGCTTTGCTGCCAACCCTTACGTCAATCTTTTGATCACGGCGATCTTTCTTGCTTTCGCCTTCAGCCTTTTGGGCGCATACAACCTGGGCGTGCCGTCAAGCGTTTTGACCAAACTCGATGGCTTTACCCGATCGAAGGAATCGGGGCGGACAATCGGACTTTTGCTTATGGGCCTGACGTTTTCATTGACGTCATTCACATGCACGGCTCCGCTTGTCGGAACTATCCTGGTGGCCGCCGCTCAAGGCGATCTCTTTTATCCTATCGTCGGAATGCTCGCGTTCTCGTCGGTTTTCGCTCTGCCCTTCTTTATTCTTGCCGTCGCTCCGCAACTGATGCAGTCACTGCCGCGTTCGGGCAGCTGGATGAACTCGGTCAAGGTCGTGATGGGTTTTCTCGAGATAGGAGCGGCACTGAAATTTTTGTCTAATGTCGATCTGGTCTGGGGCTGGGGAATATTCACGCGCGACGTCGTGATCGCCGGTTGGATTGCGCTATCGATACTCACGTTCCTTTATCTGCTCGGGGTGTTTCGCTTTTCTCACGATTCCGAAGGCCGCACCGTCGGCCTCGTGCGCGTGCTCAACGCATTTCTGTTCGGAACGCTTGCGTTCTATCTTCTTACCGGCCTGTTCGGTTCTCGGCTTGGTGAACTTGAATCCTTCCTGCCTCCAGCCAAAGAAACCGCCGGCGCAACCAGCGGGACCGGAACTTCGATAAGCAGCGAGCTTTCCTGGATCAGCAACGATTATCAAGCGGCGTTGAAACAGGCCCAGACCGAGAACAAAAAGATCTTTATCGACTTCACCGGTTACACCTGCACCAACTGCCGCTGGATGGAGGCAAACATGTTCCCGAAACCGGCCGTTCGCGCTGAGTTGGAAAAATTTGTCCGCGTCCGACTCTACACCGACGGCGAAGGCGAGCCATACGAGGGATTCCAAAAAATGCAGGAAACCCGTTTCGGCACCGTCGCCCTGCCGCTGTATGCAATAGTCTCTCCTTCCGACGAGATCACCGCAAAATTCGCGGGCCTCACCCGCGATGAGAACGAATTTGTGACATTCCTCAAGAATTAGCCGAACTTAATTATTTCTACAACTTTTTGAGATCGAATTGAGCCGCCCGTCAGATTTGAACCGACGAATATCGAATTCAAATACTCAGGCCGCGAAATTGTCCGGCACATCGCGAACGAGAATGACCGCGATTCTTAACGGCAATATGTCTGGCGTTTCAAGTGATCTCCTTTTGCGTATTCTCTACTCGCTCGGATTCCAAACAAAAGTGACCTTTTCGCCGGTGAAGTTGGCCGCGTGAGGATAATGGAGCCACCCGTCGGATTTGAACCGACGACCTTTCGATTACGAATCGAATGCTCTACCAACTGAGCTAGGGTGGCTGAAACAGGCCATTTCGGCGGATCGGGGGTCGCAAACCGGAGCGGTTCGCGGGTCAGGCCGAACTTCAAAATATAACCGTCTTGCCCGACGAGTGTCAAGCAAATCCCGATCTTGGTAGTGCTTTTAATTTGAAAAATACAGGCTGCCAACCCCCGCGTGTAAACAAGGGGGATTCGGCAACGCAGCATAGCCCCTCTTGCTCACGTGCGGATGAACGCGAGGCATATCCCTTGCTCAAGCGCGGGGTTGGGCAACGTGAAGTTCCGGTCTCTGCTCTATGGGCTAACCTTATAGTTGTGGTGGAGCAAAAGTGCGGTTATTATTAGAAGCAAAGTATCTAACGTTCGTTGTGAATTTAAAACCGTGAATAATGATTTTACAGAAAGGCTGAAGAAGGCGTTTGATAACGCCAGCATGGCCGAGGTTGCGAGGCGGATTGACGTGCCCCATGCAACTGTGCGGAACTATTATCAGGGGCGCATGCCTGCTCCTGAAGTGCTGATAAAGATCGCAAATCAAACGCACGTGTCGCTCAACTGGCTTTTGACGGGGACCGGCCCTGTCTTTATCGGCGATGCGCGTCCCGCGAGCTTCGACCGATTTTTGAACGACCGCATCGGTGAAGTAGTCGACCGCATGCTTACTGAACGCGGCGTTTATTCGGTAGAAGATCTGGGAAGCATCGACGAGCCGCCTTTATTCGATGTCACGTCGGCGGTACTCGAATTTGGTGATCCGCATCGCGTTATGAGCGAGTGGTTCAGGCATGAAGGCCGGGAATATCCGGAAGATTTTGGAGTCGCGTTTTTTCGGGGCTGGGACGGTTTTTCGCCTGATGAAAAGGTCGATGCCGTCCGCGACGCGAAAAAAGTGATCGACCGCACGCTTCGAAAAAAGTAGGCTGTGCCGTCTTCACAAAACGTCGCGTCTGTGATACACTATCCCTTAGTTAAGACAGGCTGACCGAAATTCCTACCCATGCATTTCTTCCTCGACAAAATCGCCCGGCTCAACTGCAAATGGAATAAAACGCCTTTGACACAGGATGATTTTTATCGTCTTTGCAGGCGGCACAAGGTTGCGGTGGTCGAGATTCCCCTTCGTGTCAGCGGCTTTTATTACTGTTTGTTAGGGAAACATTATATCGCGGTCAACAGTCGTCTTCGCCAGGAAAAGAAGTTGTTTGTGATGTTTCACGAATTCGCACATTTTCTAATGCATGCTCCCGATGACGGCGTCACGGCAAATTTTCACGGAGTTGGAAAAAAGACCAGAAAAGAAAATGAGGCCGATACATTCGCCATTTGCGCTCTGATACCGCGAACCAAGATCGAGTCATCCCGAATTCAGGACCTTACGGAAACAGACGGCTTCTCGCTCGAACTTGTAAACCAGCGACTCGAGCTTTTTCATCGATGCGGTTTTTAACGATCCTCATTCTTGCCGTGAAGATGCGAAAAATGCTACAAGAATGTTTGCCCTCGCTTTATTTTCTTCGCGATCAAATCCGACGACTTTAAGTTACGACCCGCCATTTTGGGAGGCTGTTTGTGAAATCCTTAAGACTGCTACTTTTAGTTATTCCGGCCATAATAATTGTCGCCGCTTCGGCATGGTGGTACATTTCGGCAGATCCGCGCGGCGGAAAGATATTCGATGAGTCGGATCCCGACCTTCCGGAAACCGGCGAAGAAATCGACAGGGAAGAGTATCAGCGGCTCAGAAGTGAGCAGATCGCTTTATGGCGCGGGCTGGACACGGCCGAGCAGGGTTCCCGCAGTCGGGCGATAGTTGAAATGCAGCGTAGCGAGCGCGAACGTGATGCAAGGCGTGCCGCCCGCAATGAGCGTCCGTCCGGGGTCGAGCGTTGGCATTTTGTCGGACCGGCCCCGATACCGGTTAACGGATCGACAAGTTACAGCGGCCGCGTGGTCGCAATAGCCGTCCATCCGACAAATTCAAATATTGTATATGCAGGTGCGGCACAAGGCGGTGTGTACCGATCGCTGAACGGCGGTGCAAGCTGGACGCCGCTGCTGGACAACGCACTTACCTTATCGATCGGCTCGATCGCGATTGCGCCTTCAGATCCGAGCACCATTTTTATCGGGACAGGTGAAACTTCGTTTTCGGCCGACAGCTTTTTCGGCGTGGGCATTTACCGGATCACTAACGCCGATACGAATCCGGTCGTGTCCGGTCCGTTGAACAAGACGAGCGGCGGAGCCGATATCTTCACCGGCCGCGGCATTAGCGAGATAATTGTTCATCCGACCGACCCGAATATGCTGATCGCAGTTTCGGCACAAGGAATCGCCGGGATCGGAGGATCGACGGGCGGGGCGACTTTGCCGAATGCCGGGGTTTACCGGACAACGAACGCGATGGGGGCGAATCCGGTATTCGAAAAACTGGCGATCCAGGGAACCGGAGCCGTCAGCCGTTCGATCGCGGACGCGGCCGTCGACCCGGCGGATCCGAATCGGGTATTGGTGTCGGTTATCGGAAGCGGCGGTGACGGCGGAATTTATTTAACGACAAATGCATATGATCCCGTTCCGACATTCGCAAGGACGCAGGCGACCGCGGACGGATCGTCGACCGGACGAACGGAATTTGCGGTTCAGCGTTCAGGCGGTGTAATGACGGTTTATGCAGCCAGCGGAGCGTCGAACGGTACGGTTTATAAATCGGTTGACGGGGGAGCTACTTTTGCGGCCCTAAGCGGCGGCACGAGTTTCTGTAATCCGCAATGCTTTTACGACATTGCCGTTGCGGTCGATCCGAATGACGCAAACAAAGTCTATCTGGGTGGTTCGCCTTCGCTGCCCTTTGGCCGGTCGGTCAACGGCGGCGCGAGCTTTTTGAGCAGCTCGAATAATCTGCATGTCGATACGCACGTATTTGCCGTTGCTCCGTCAAATCCCAATGTGGTCTATTTCGGCAGTGACGGCGGGATATGGCGAACCGATGATGTTAACGCGACACCTATCAACTGGATTACTCTGAACAACACTTCATTTAGCGCGACGCAATTTCAGGGTATTTCGCTTCACCCGACCGACCGCAACTACACGCTTGGCGGAACACAGGACAACGGCACTCAATTCCTGGCGCCTAACGGTACCACATGGATCCGTTCCGATGGCGGTGACGGCGGTTTTTCCATGATCGATCAGAACGCGACAAGCACGACAAGCGGAATCACGGCCTATCACACATATTTCAACCAGACGGGCACGCAGATCGGTTTTGTTCGCGCGACCACAACCGATACGACCGGCGATCCGAACTGGACGGCGTTTCGCGGCTGCACGGGCAGTACCGGGAACAATGGTATAAATTGCACGGACGCGGTTCTGTTTTATGCCCCGATGGTGCATGGGCCCGGTAACCCGTCAACGCTCTATTTCGGCACTACGCGGCTATACAGATCGACCGACACCGGTACAACGATGACCGACGTAAGCGGCGTTTTGCCGGCCCGCATCAGCGCGATATCGATCTCGCCGCAGAACGATGATGTGCGTTTAGTCGGTACAACGGCCGGGACGATTTTTCTTTCGACCACGGCGGGTTCGACGACGATGACAAACATTACCGGCTCCATCCCGGCAAGGTATGTAGGACGCGTCGCAATCGACCCGACGAACGCCAACATTGCTTACGTTTCGCTAAATGGGTTCGGGCTTGCGGCGGGTCAGCATATTTGGAAAACGACGAACTTGCTCTCCGGTTCGCCGACCTGGACGCCATCCGGCTCAGGCATACCGGACGTGCCCGCGAATGCGTTTGCGATCGACCCGGCCAATACACAGGTCCTGTTTGCGGGTACCGATATCGGCGTCTTTCGCTCTTTAAATGGCGGAGCGTCCTGGGAACCATTCAGCGACGGGTTGCCAAAGGTTGCCGTTTTCGGCATGGAGTTTCATCGCACCCAGCGGCTTTTGCGCATTTCGACGCACGGACGCGGAGTTTATGAATACGACTTCGCGGCCCGACCGACTTTGTTCGATTATGACGCCGATCGAAAGGCCGATCTTACGGTACGGCGGCCGAGCGACAATATTTGGTATTTGCTGCAGAGTACGGCTGGGTTTACGGGTATTACCTGGGGAGTAGCTGGAGATCGGATGGCACCGGCGGATTATGACGGCGACGGAAAGACCGATGTCGCGGTGTTTCGGCCATCGACGGGGCAGTGGTTTGTGGTGAATTCGTCGAACCTTACATTCGTGACCTATAGCTGGGGGCAGAACGGCGATCTTCCGGTGCCGACGGATAGAGACAATGACGGACGGACCGATCTGGTGCTGTTCCGTCCGTCGGACAATACGTGGTACACGAGATCGGTGGCGACCGGGCCGCTGTCGTCGGTGCAGTTCGGGGCGGCGGGCGACAAGCCGGTGAGAGGCGATTTCGACGCCGACGGAATAGGCGATATCGCCGTGTTCAGGCCGTCGAACAACAACTGGTACATCATCAAATCGAGTTTGGGATTCTTTGTCCAGACCTGGGGAGAAGCCGGCGATATTCCGGCCCCGGCCGATTTTGACGGCGACGGCTCGACCGATCTGGCGGTGTTCAGACCGTCGCTCGGCCGGTGGTTCCGCAGCCAGTCGACGGCGGGCTTCGATTCACAGAACTGGGGCCAGGCCGGCGATATCCCGATTCCGGCCGACTACGACGGCGACGGCAAGTCCGACATCGCCGTCTTCAGGCCGTCGAACGGCACATGGTACATCATAAACACATCGGCCGGTTTCCTGGCTTTGCCGTTCGGACAAAACGGCGACGTGCCGACCGAAAGTTCGTTTATCTACTAAATCCCGCTCTGTTCAAAAAGGAGACGAGGTCTGAAAAGTAGAAAATGCCTCTCGGCGACCTCTGTGAACCCTTTACGCAGAGATCGCCGAGAACCAATAAACCAGAAGGACTACTTAAGATATTTCTCAAACCAATCCAGGTTGCTCTGCATTGCCGCGACCTGCATCTTGGGCTCGTTCGGGCCATGGGGCATGCGCGGCAGGATGATCATGCGGGTTGGCACGCCCTGCGCTTTTAGGGCGTTATACAGTTCGTAGCCTTGCGAGATCGGGACGCGGACATCCGCTTCGCCGTGCTGGATCAGAGTTGGCGTTGTTGCATTCTTAATATTGAACATCGCGGAATGTTTTGCGTAGACTTCCGGATTTTCCCACGACTGTCCGCCAAAATAATCTGGGACAAACGCCGGGATATCGGCCGTTCCGTTAAAGCTCATGAGGTTGGTGACCGGCGCACCGGCTGACGCGGCCTTGAAGCGCTTTGTTTTGGTTATGATCGTCGAGGTCATATACCCGCCGTAGCTCCAGCCCATCACACCGAGGCGTTCGGGATCGGCCACACCCATTGAGATAACTTTATCGACGCCGCTCATCAGGTCCTGATAATCCATTCCGCCCCAATCCTTGATGTTAGCCCGGCGAAATTCGGTTCCGTATCCGGAAGAACCGCGCGGGTTCGGACGCAAAACAGCGTAGCCGCGCGAAGCAAAAGTCGCGATCGGATACGACCCGCGGCCGCCGATAAAATTTTGCTGGAAAACGCCGGCCGGTCCGCCGTGGACGTTCAGGATCAATCGTACTTTTGACCCGGCGACGTAGCCGACGGGATATGTTAACAATCCCTCGATATCGCGGCCATCGGAACTTTTCCAGGTGATTACTTCCGTTTTGCCGAAAGGCATTTTTGCGACGTCGTCGTTAGCATGTGAAATCTGCGTAGGGCTGCGGTCGGCAATTTTAACGACAAAAGCCTCGGGCGGGCGCATGGAATTCTGCATTACCATTCCGATCATGGACGCATCATTGTTGAAATTTACGCCGGTGACGACGCCTGCGGCATAGTTATCTTCAACTATCTTTCCCGAGGCGACATCGACATAATAAAGCGCCGTGCCCGTTCCCTTAGCTTCAAAAAAGTATATTCGCGAACCATCAGCCGACCATCCGACAACGCTCGGCTGGCTGTCGTGCGAATTGCCGAACACGCGAGGTTCGCCGCCGCCGGCCGGGTAAACCCGAATTGTGTAAGACTGAGCCCAACGGGCCGGAACGTCGGACGCAATACCCGATATCCACTTGCCATCAGGAGAATATTGTAATGCGGATTCGGCGGACGGCGTCGATGCAAGCGGCGTGACCTTTGCCGACGCGACCTCGACGACCGATATGTCGGACGTCGTCCAATCATTTGCGCTCGGCGTCGAGACATGATTAAAGACTATCCGCGTGCCGTCCGGCGACCAGTTAAAGCCGGTGATATTACGATTGTCAGCCGTCAGCTTGCGCGGTTCCCGTTTGCCGCCGGCATCCTTCGCAACCGAAACGACATACAGCCGCGACATTTTTATATTGTCATCGACCCATCGGTAATCGTTGCGTCCCTTGTCGTTCTTTTCCTCGTCTTCGGCCTTCGGGTCGGTCATCATATAGGCAAGCCATCGGCCGTCAGGCGACCATTCGAAATCGCTGACCGCACTTTTTACATCGGTGACCGGCTCGGCCTCACCGCCCATCAGACGCAGCACATAGAGATTGTTTTTATTGTCTTTCCGGTTCGATGTGAAGGCGATCGAATTCCCGTCGGGCGACCATTTCGGATTAGTCGACGATTTATCGCCGAACGTGACCTGATAATTCTCCTTGCCGTCGGTCGTTGCCATCCATAATTGCGTTACGAATTCGCTTTTATCGGCGGTCATGACGGCTTCATTCACCGTATAAATAGCGTGCTTGCCATTGGGTGAAACGCGCGGAGCACCAATGGCTTTCGTTTTTACCTGGAGTTCAGGCGACCATGCGGTCTGGGCGGTGGCTGATGCAAAAAGAAGTGCGGCGACTGCGGAAATGCAGATGGATCGTAGTATCGACATACAAATTCGTCTCCTGTTAGCGTCTTACCGAAAAAGGGAAGGTATCTTCAGACGTTCGAATATTTTTGTAAGGTGAATTTCCACAACATTCTATTCTGTTTTTCGTCGAAAATATACTTGCCGTCGATGACCTGCCAATAGCCCATGAATTCCCATCGGCCCGGGGATAGCTTGTTAAAGAGAGGGACCGCCAGTTCCGTGCCGATCGATTCAATCAGCGCCCGGTTCGTCGGGTCCAATTTCTGGTCGCCGTGCCGGCCGCTTCCGGTATAAAATATTGTGTCCTTTGAGTTTCCGTGATAGTCGGGATAGCAGGGATTTATTCGGCCGAAATCGGTCAACAGCGATATGAGACGTCCTTTTCGCTGATAGATGCCGTTGCGAATTCGGTGCGTCCGTGAAACCTCGGTCCACGAATAAACATGGCCGCTGATCAGTGCATCCGGATTATTTATGGATTCCATAAGAAAAGCGGAAAATTAGTTGACAGCTTTGAAAACGGCAACTAGAATTATCCTACCCTCGCGGCATTATTCAAGTATTACTCAAATTAATAGTATTACCGGCGGCCACAAGAAGCGCCTCATAGTTTTTCGAAAAGCTACTCTTTTGCATCGGGTCCGTGTTCTTAATTTCTATCCGGCATGATTCTATTATCGGCACAGAACACAATCCAAAAGGAGAGAATTAGAGTGAAGAAATTTCTAGGAATTTTGGCGGCAATTGCGGTGGGATTCTTTGCTTTCGGTATCGTTACGATGATCACCGAAGCTAATGAGCCCATCTTTGGGAAGAACCAGGCGGATGACCAGGAGCGGGCAAAACAGATCAGCCTCGAGATCCTGAGAGGTGAATCGCTTCGTCGGCAGATCGGCAATGTCGACGACTTTACGGTCAAGCGCGTCGAGATCGACGATCTGAAGATGGCGCATACGCATGTGCAGCAAACCATCAACGGCATACCCGTTTGGGAAAGCGAAGCCATCGTGCATCTTAAACCGGATGGCGAACTCCTTAACATAACGGACCAACTCAAGGAAACCGTTACGGTCAACACGGAACCTAACTTCAAACGCTCCGAAGCACTTAATCTGGCGAAGCAAACCGGAAGGGGCGGAACCAGAAAACTTACCGACGAACCGAAGATCGATTTGTGGATCTACCGCGGCGACGATCGGGACCATCTGGCTTACCGCGTCGAGATGCCGAGAATAGACGGTACGGCGAAGACCTCGGTTCCCGTCGTCTTTATCGACGCTCAAACCGGTGAAAAGGTTTTCGAATATGACAATCTGCAGACCGGCACCGGCAGTTCGCTGTACAGCGGCACCGTGACGATCAGCACCAGCACTTCCGCGGGCACGTTCTATATGGAAGAGCCGACCGGGCGTCGCCAGGGAACGTTCAATATGAACAACACCGGCAATACATCGACCGGAACCGGCGGCACGCAGTCTCGCTATACAGGCACTGACGATGTGTGGAGTGCGACGAACGAGCGGGCTGGCGTAGACGCACATTACGGCGCGGCCAAAACCTTTGACTATTATCAAACCGTCCACGGACGCAACGGAATCGACGGCAACTTCGGTCCGGGCACGACAACCTCGGCTGTCGGAGCCGTGCCGCTTGTTGTTTCGCGTGTTCACTTTGGACCAAGCTATAACAACGCATTCTGGTTCAATAATCAGATGACCTACGGCGACGGCGACGGTTCTACATTTACGCCGCTCACTACAATTGACATCTGCGGTCACGAAATGACCCACGGGGTTACGGAACGGACCGCGAACCTCACGTACGCAAGAGAATCGGGTGCCCTGAACGAATCGATGTCCGATATCTTCGGCGCGATGGTCGAGGCGTTTGCCGACGGGGCAGTAAGCAGCAACACGTGGCTGATCGGCGAAGATGCTTACACGCCCGGAACGTCCGGTGACGCGCTCCGGCGGATGGATAATCCGAATGCCGTAGGCGATCCGGACCACTACAGCGTACGTCTATATCCCGGAACCTGCACGCCATCGAATGCAAACGATCAGTGCGGCGTTCACACCAACTCGAGCATTCAGAACCATGCTTATTATTTGATGGCCGCTGGCGGCACTAACCGCGTAAGCGGCGTGACCGTTACCGGCATGGGAACAAATGATGCGGCACGTGTCTTTTATCGCGCGTTGACCGTTTACATGACCGCGAGCACCAATTTCGCCGGTGCAAGAACGGCCACGCTGAATGCCGCGACCGATCTTTTCGGTTCGGGCAGCACGCAGTACAACACTGTTGCGACCGGCTGGTGCGCGGTTGGAGTAGGAAGCTGCCCGGGCGGCCCGACGCCTACGCCGACACCGACTGCAACTCCGACGCCCGGCGGCGGCGGCGAGCTGCTGGTCAACGGCGCCTTTGAATCAAGCGTCTCGCCGTGGGTTTCGTCCGGCACGGGAGCGTTTTACACGAACGCCGGCAGCTATCCGCACGGCGGAACCGGTTACATCTATTTCGGCGTGAACAACAGCGTAACGGGACAGTCCTACCAGACCGTCTCGATCCCGGCGACAGCGGCGGGAACGCTCACGTTTTGGCTGAATGTGACTTCGAGCGAAACGACGACGACCGTGCAGTACGACAAACTATTTGTCGAGGTACGAAACACGGCCGGAACTTTGCTTGCGACACCGGCGACCTACAGCAACCTAAACAAGGGCACCGCCGGCGTTTACTCGCAAAAGTCGCTGAACCTGTCGGCCTACAAGGGGCAAACGGTCAGGGTGCAATTCCGCACGACCATGGACAGTTCGATAACGACAACGTTCAGGGTCGATGACGCGTCACTGCGATAACTCACAGGCGAAAACGCAGGTGTGACTCGATAAACGAAAAAGGGAACGGGCGATTGCCTTGTTCCCTTTTTTTACGCGTGGCTATGCGGGTAGAAAATCGGGCCAATGCTATGGCTCATACCTCACAAGCATTCTGGGCTCGCCGGAATAGTATCCGCTCACGACCACGATCTTGCCATCGGGGGCGAGGGCCAAACCGCTCGGCTCCGCGTCGACCTGCGTGCCGGATGAGTAAATTTTTGTGTAGACCTTACCCTGGCTGCCGAACGAGTTATCGATGCTGCCGTCCGAAAGGAATCGCTGTACGGCAAAGGACTCCAGGGAGTTCCATTCCCGTGTCCCGGAGGCGACTATTTTTCCCTGCGAATCGATCTTGAGGTCCTCGATCTCGTCCCGCTGATAGCTCAGGGCGCGTCTGACCTTGCCGCTTGTGCCGAAAGAGGTGTCGAGCGTTCCGTTCAGGTTGTACCTTACGAGGGCCGAGTCGAACCCCGTTGCCGACGACCCGTAAGCTATGCCGCCGACGACCAGCTTGTAGGTTACTGCCGGATAGCCGCCGACGTTTATGAATAATCTTTGAAAAGCCAGTGTATTGGCTTCGTCGTAGCCTCCGTTAATATCGGTTTGGACAATTCCGTCGCCCGAGAAGGTGGTGTCGTACGTACCGTCTTCATTC
>JABFSB010000493.1 GCA_013140875.1 Acidobacteriota bacterium | reverse complement strand
GAGCTGTATACCATCGCTTACGGAAGTCTTTGATCGGGAATGGTAACTGTTTGTCGGCGATCATGGCTCGCAGTACTTTCGTCGCAGTAGCATTGAGGGGAACAAGTCGGGGTGGCCTCCCCTTAGATCCGATCACTAAAACCTGTTCGTGCTCGAAGTCGATAAAGTCCTCGGTGATGGCCATTAGCTGGCCACGGCGTAATGGAAGGTTCACAGCCAAAACTATAAGCCGGTAGAGCAACGCATCTTTCTCCAATTCTGTCCACAGATCTTCCTTTTGTTTTTCATTCAGCAACCGTCGTCGAGGCGGCGGCTCGGGCAGTGCCTTCACATATTGCATCGGATTGCGGTCGAGGATCCCCTCCTCGCACGCGAGGCTGAAGATCTTTGATAGTGTAGACATGATGCGATTGATCGAAGCAGGTGATAGCTCACTTCCCTTCTTACGTTTGTTCTGCCGATTCTGAAGTTTGGATCGGCAGTCTCGGCAATCCTGCGGACTGATACTGCCTAAGGTCTGCTTCTTAAAATGCTCAAGCAAGAGCCTTATGTAGAGATCCTTCGCTCCTTTGTTGACGTTGTTCTGTTCTACATACGATCGGTACTTCTGCTCAATGAACGCGGCCAGGGTAGTCGTGGTGTCGGCGACCTTGTAACTATGATCGAAGGAGGCCTTAATGATCTGTCGTTCCGCCAACTCAGCTTCCTGTTTGGTCTTGGCTTCGGGAATACTCTGATGGATAGTCTTACCTTTTAGCCTCTTGTAGATCCACCATCGCGCGTCAGCGTAGCGAGGGTGAGACGAAGAAATGCGTTTTCCTTTATATCTTTTGTAAACGGCCATGTGCGTCGGAAATAGAATCCCTTTCGATTAATATTCGAAGGACATCGAGTATCACTTCCCTTCGACGAGAGACTTTCGCAAGTTCTATTCCGCTGCTTGTTAGCCGCTTATTTGTTGAGAATTGGAGTGTAAGGGGTGAAAATCGGAGCGCTTTTGCACCAAGGTGGTGCGTCCGTCAGCCAAGGGAACCCCAAAGATAGGTGTTTCGAAGATGGTTGCAAAATGGAGGCGCTTTTTTCGACGGATGGATCGTCGTAACTTGATCAATTAAAAAGGGTTTGCCGATTAGCACTCTCGTGGCTTATCTGAACTAACGAAAAAGGAGGCTTTCGAATTTCATCGAAAGCCCCGTCTTTATTGGTCGGGACGACAAGATTTGAACTTGCGACCTCTCGCACCCCAAGCGAACGCGCTACCAGACTGCGCTACGTCCCGAAAATCAATTTTTAGATTAGATTTGGCTGGTGAGTTTGTCAAACTCAATAATTTCGCAGGTGTTCCGAAGCTTCGTCGGTCTGGGTCGTCTTTAACATCTCGCGAAGTTCAAGGAGCTGCGAACCGAGCGAACGAAGGGCATCGCGGCCTTCATCGGTTAGGGAACTTGCGGGATGTGAACCGGTATCAAGCCGGATATCTTCATCAAATAAGCCGGGATCAGAAGAAACCGATTGAACATGTTCGGCTTCACCGTTCTTCGACTTACCATTCTCACGAATCTCGTTCTGGAGCTTTTTCCTCGCTCCGGCGATAGTGTATAGCTCGTCGTAAAGCAGTTCTTTTATCCGCAGAGAAATCTCGACATCCCGCCGACGATAGCTTCGCTGGCCGGATCGATTCTTTTGCGGAGCAAGCTGAGGGAACTCCGTCTCCCAATAGCGCAGAACGTGCGCCTGCACATCGACAAGCTCGCAAACCTCGCCGATCTTAAAATAAATTTTCTCAGGTATTACTACAGGTTCCCGATTCATTGCGGTACAATTCGTGTTAAAGTCTTTTATAAATTTGTCGCCGTTATTGTATGTATTTAATAAGTTTGTGTCAATAGCAACCTGATGCGATCGGAATTCGACTTCATCCAAAACATTAAGACGAAATACGCCCTCACCCGCGTCGGAGACGACTGTGCGGTGTTGCCGAAAGACAGTCGGACGGACCTGGTGGTAACGGCGGATATGCTCGTTGAGGATATCGATTTTCGGTGCGGTTGGACCACGGGAAAGTTTCTGGGACAAAAAGCGTTGGCTGTCTCGCTCTCGGATATTGCCGCCATGGGTGCCGAACCACGGTGGGCAATGCTTTCTATTGCGGTGCCAAAGCGTCTGTGGGACACTGATTTTCCAAAAGAATTTTTTGACGGATACTATCGGCTGTCTACGAAATACAAGGTCGAAATAGTCGGTGGAGACGTGTCCAGATCGCCGGATAAATTCGTGATCGACTCGATCGTCGCCGGTGAGGTTTTCAAAGGAAAGGCGGCCTTGAGATCGGGGGCCAAACCCGGCGACGGAATCTATGTTTCTGGGCCGCTTGGCGGGGCCGCGGCGGGCTTGGCGATGCTTGAACGCGGGGAACGTTACAGTGCGTCTCTTCCGGGTTGGAAGAAAACGTTGCTGCTAAAGCAGCTTGCGCCCCTTCCCTCATCGCTAGGCGCGGAGCTTCGAAAATTGGGAGCGTCTTCAATGATCGATCTTAGCGACGGGCTGTCATCCGATCTTGCACACATCTGCAACGCGAGCGGTGTCGGAGCCCGCCTTGATGCGAATCTCATTCCGATCCATCGAGAGATAGACGGGTTAAATCTCACGTCTCATGAGAAATTCGATCTGGCCTTAAACGGCGGGGAAGATTTTGAACTTCTTTTTACTGTCGACGAAAAAAAAATTTCACCTAAAAAACTCGGCAAATTTTTCCGCATCGGAGATGTTACCGCAAATATTGATATCATTGAACTTATCGACGGCAAAAGACTCCAAATATTACAGCCGAAAGGCTACCGACATTTCTGACGTTTTTCTCCTCGCACGAAAAAACTTTTCAAAAATCTCTTGACAATGAAAATTGACGTGTGCATATAATCCAAACTGCTTCGCACCGGCGAAGTAGTTTTTTTGGGAGATAATTTTGTGATTCGCAGTTCGATACATACAACGAGAACATTCGACGCCGCACCGGCAGGGCTGTATATGAGCCCCGGTTTGGCCTGGAATGCACTCGTATGCATCGGCTTAGGATTTATGGATTGTCAACCAAAACAGGGCGATCGGAATCGCCTCGAACAAGAGATTTAACACAGCGGGAGCGGCGTTCCCGCTCCCGAAACATCGAAAGTACGACAAACCTAAGTTTGTCGACCGAATTTTTAGGAGCGGTTACGCCCGGGATATTGGAAGCCCGAGAGTAGCCGCTCCTTTTTACTTTCGATGTTTGAAAACTGAATAGCCGTATAAACAGTGGTCGGTGGCCGGTGGTCAGTGATCAGTTTTTCTCAGTTCTTGCCGACCACTGTTCACTGACCACCGGCCACTTTTCCAACGGAGACGTAGCTCAACGGAATCAGAGCAGCTGAATACGAATCAGCAGGCTGCGGGTTCGAATCCTGCCGTCTCTTCCAATTTTCGAATTTCGATTTGCGATTTGCGCAATATGCAACGGACTAGCGATCTCTTGTAACCGAATCGGTTCAGGAAATCGAAAATCGCAAATCTAAATTCGTAAATTCTTTCGGGTTCGTCTAACCAGGCAGGACGGCTGGCTCTGAACCAGTAGATCGAGGTTCGAATCCTTGACCCGAATCCAAAATGTCAAAAAATCCGCCGCCGCTAACGCGAGGCGGCACTGACCGGGCGTTCCACAGAGGCTATATGGGCTTGTTTTGGAAACAAGTGTTCGCAGGTTCGAATCCTGCTGTCCGGACCAACTTTCAAGCCGCCGTAGCTCAACGGGACCAGAGCGTCGGTCTTCTAAACCGAAGGTTCCGGGTTCGAATCCCGGCGGCGGCAATACACGTGCACGCGTGGCCTAACCGGCAAAGGCGCCTGTCTTAGAAACAGGATATTGAGAGTTCGAATCCCTCCGCGTGTACCACGTTTGCGGGTGTAGCCAAGCGGCCCAAGGCGGCGGTTTGCAAAACCGTTTAATCGTCGGTTCAAATCCGATCACCCGCTCCACATCATCAAGTTTGTCGCCCAGCGTTCCGGGAAGACGCTAATGCCGAGCGTCTTCCCTTGGGCCGAAGAATTTCACGTGGGACTTAGCTTAACTGGATCAAAGCACCGCACTGTGAATGCGGGGATTGCGGGTTCGAATCCCGCCGTTCCACCAGTTCGCCAGGGATCTCAAATCTGAGATCAGATTTGAAATTTTATAACCGGGGCCGTGGCAGAAAGGCTTATGCACTTCGCTGTCTACGAAGACGATGACGGTTCGAGTCCGTTCGGTCCCGCCAATTTTTTAGTTTCGAGTTCCAGCTCTCGCGTTCCGAGTTTGCAAACCCGGAACTCGGAACCTGGAACTCGAAAACTAATTCCGGACGTTTAGCTGAGACAGATCAGCGTCGGTCTGAAGAGCCGAAGAGTTTGGAGCGTTACCAAAAGCGTCCAC
>JABFSB010000452.1 GCA_013140875.1 Acidobacteriota bacterium | reverse complement strand
CCCAGATCGCCTGGCGGAGCGCTGTGTTGACGGCCCGGACGAAAACGGATCAGGTAAGCGGCGGATTGCTTTCGGTATTTTCATCCTCGTTGTTCGAGCCATACGGAATCGAAGATGCGGAGAAATTTCTCAGCTCTGTGGGGAGCTCTTTGCAGACCGTGCGATTCGATGTCGAGGGCGAAGAGGTGGCGGTTACTGCCCGGATAAAGGACCCTGAAATCTTGAAGCGAGCGGTGGCGAAGGAATTGGTCCTCACCAAGCCGCCGGAAAAGTTTAAGAACGCCGATCTTTGGCGTTCAGCGGACGGGGAACTGGCCATTGCGATTGTCGAGAATCGGATCGTAATCGGTGAGACAAAAAGCGTTGAACGCTGTCTTGAGGCTCGCAATCAAGGCGAAAGTCTTGTGGCGGTCTCGAAAAACTCCCGGCTGGAAAGTTCTTCAGCGGCGATCGTGACTTTGGGCGGTGAATCCGACCCGGGAGCTGCATTGATCACGGCCGTCGCGGAAAGAAAGAGCGAGAAAGATGCGCTGAAACAGATCTATACTACCGAAACCCGCTTCAACCAAAACGGCATCGAGCGTCGCACAGTTTCTGACTTTGGTTTGATCGGGATGATAATCGCAAGGTTGGATCCCAGTAATTAGATATGTTTTCGGAATAACGAATAGGGGATAACGAATAAGGAATAGTGTCGGAGACGAACTTTTCGTTATTCCCTCTTCGTTATTCGTTATTTCGAACCTACTTCTTTTTCGCGTTACGTTTCAGTCTCCTTACGTTTTGCTCGATCCATTTTTCCGCAGCCTCGAAATGGTCGAATTTTTCCTCATCGGCTCTAAAGGCGGCGGTATGATTGTAGCGACGGCCGTTATGGTGGATGGTCGGATGGTGGATGTGGAGCATTTCGTGGAACACGATGTAATCGACAACAAATTTCGGCGTGTCTTTCGAATCGAGAGAGCGGCTGACGACGATCGTGTCGTGGGTGGCATCGTGATGGCCCAGGATGCGATAGGTCTTTCTGGCCGACCAGGTTAGGGTAGGCTTGGGAAGCGCGCCGTCGAAGTATTCGGCATTCAGCCGGTCGAATATGGCTGCGAGGTCGAAAAATTCGCCCTTGTCCGTCGTTACGATCTTGCGTCCGCGAACACGCTTATTTGCAGCTGCCCGGTCACGGATCTCAGCATTGGTGGCGTAGCCGGAATAAACGTCACGGGCCCGTTTCGGTACGCGGCGGCGATAGAGTTTTGCCACGAGAATGAAGGCAAGTGCCCGCTGCCCGTCATCCGGCATCTGACGGCACACCTCGGCAATACGCACGTATACCCTGCCGTTTCGGATGCGGATCGTGTGGTTTATCCCGATATAGGGATAAAAGCTGACCTCGACCTGCGGCGGCTCTCTATCTCTGTCATAGACGCGAAACGCCTCCTGATAAAATTCGGCGAGCTTTTCCGATTCTTTCCCTTCGTTCGTGTTAATCACAGTTTAACTAATATTTCTTGACAGATAACCGCTCTAAATGCTATTTCTTTTATGAGAAGCATACCGTTCATTCGCGGTCCGCTTCAAACTCACCGTGATAAGATGTCTGTCCTCGGACCAAACCCAAAAGTCGGAAAAAGCTTGAATTCTCCCGACTCACGCGGGCAAACTATCCTTTCAGCGATAATCAATGAACATTTTGTCACGGGCGAACCGGTAGGTTCGAAAGCGGTTGCGGAGCGGTTTGCCAATGCTTCAGGTTTGAGTTCGGCAACCATCCGCAGCGTGATGGGTGAGTTGGAAGAGCTGGGTTTGCTCGAACAACCGCATACATCAGCCGGGCGTGTCCCGACCGACCGCGGCTACAGGTTTTTTGTTGACAATCTGCTTGGTGTCCTCAGCATTTCGAACGACGATCTCAACCGCATAGGCGGCGAGTTCGGGTTAAACGAACATGCCGTAACGCCCGACAGATTGATGGAACGGACCTCGCAGCTTCTTTCTGCTCTTTCAAATAACGTGGGAATCGTTGTTTCGCCAAGTTTGGCAAACGACCGCCTGCAGCATATCGAGTTTGTAAACTTAAGCGACAACCGCATTTTGGTCGTCCTGGTTTCAGCCCCGAACATCGTCCACAACCGGATCATCCGCCTTAATGTGGCCTTGTCCAAGGAAGAACTCGAACGAACGGCAAACTATCTGAATGCGGAATTTGCCGGGAAAAGCTTATCGGAAATTCGTGCCGAAATACTCAAATTGATGCACGAAGAAAAAGCCCTCTTCGATAAGCTGCTGCAAACGGCCGTGATCCTTTGTTCTCAGAGCATCGAGGACGAGGAAGACAGTCTTGGTGAAGTATTCGTCGACGGCACCTCGAACATCCTGACCAAATCGGATTTTGCAGATCTGGAAAGGCTTCGCGAGCTGCTTTCGACGATCGGTGAAAGGTCCCGCCTGGTCCAGATCCTGAACGAATGCGTCGCCCGCGATGCTTCGGCCCAGGGAAATGTACAGGTGGTCATCGGACGCGAGAACCGCACGCCCTCATTACAGAACTGTACGCTGATCTCGGCTCCGTATCGGATCGGCAACGGTTCCGCAATAGGAACGCTCAGTGTGCTTGGGCCGACACGGATCGAATACGCAAGAATGATCTCGATCGTCTCTTACGTCGCAAGCACCCTCGAACGCATGATGTCACGCGGCATTTCGAACAACTGACATCGCCGACCGGCCCTAAAACGGCGTCAAATAATAATTCAGCAGCATTTCTGTCGCCCGACCTCAAGCGCCTTAGCCTGACCTCTAATGGACCCGAACCAAAAAACAGACGACACCGAATACGCATTCGAGTTAGCCGACGAAGAAACCGCCGAGGTTTCGGTCGACGATTTTATACGCGAGCTCGAAGCGAAGGAAAAGGATCTGCACATAACGGCGGACACTACTTTCATTGAGATCGCAAGCGAATTCGACGAAGGCGAGGTTCCGGACTTCATGCGTCAGGAGCTGGCAAAGAAAACGAGCCAAACCGTTAAACCGGCGGCCCCGGCGACGGAAGGTTCGTCGGCCAAAAAGCTCGAAAGCGAGCTTGCCGAGCTCAAGTCGAAGATAGCCGGGATGCAGGAGGAGCGGACCGAGCTTTACAAGAATTCACAACGACGTTTAAAGGATTTTGAGGCTTATAAGTCGCGAACCGAACGCGAACGGAGCGAAACTTTTCAGCGTCAGTTGAGCAATCTTGCCACCCAGATGTTGCCGGTTCTCGACAATATGGACCGGGCGCTCGATTCGGCGTCATCGATGTCGGACGAGAAACAGAACGAGTTTGCCCAGTTTTTCAATGGCATCGTTCTGGTAAATCAACAGCTGAACGAAGTGTTGGTTGGAATGGGAATCGACCCGATCGCGACGGTCGGCGAACAGTTCGACCCGCATTTTCATGAAGCCGTTGCCATTGACGAAACAAGCGAGAAGCCGCCCAACACAATTACGGCTGAACTTTTGCGGGGTTTCCGCATCGGCAATAAGGTTATTCGCCATTCGATGGTTAAAGTATCGAAGGCCGCGGCAAAATCTATCGAAACCGGCACAAGCCAGGCGGAGCAGGACGACGACATGGACTTTGACGAGGCCGACACTCAGATGCTGTCGGGCGGTGGTCCGGCCGTGTCGTCCGGCACTGTCGATTCGGCCGATGGCGAACGGATCGATTTTGATATGTCCTACGGAAGCACGGCGACAAGCGGATTTGAGATCGAACGAAACGGGGCGACCGGTCAAGGGGCCGAGGACGAAGATTAACACCTGAGGAATTTTCTCCGAGTATTTATTAGTCAAAAAGGAATTGGCACATGAGCAAAGTAATCGGAATTGATTTGGGCACAACCAACTGCTGCGTTTCCGTTCTTGAGAACGGTACCGTGCAGATTATCTCGAACAAAGAGGGCGGCCGCACAACGCCGTCGGTTGTCGGGTTTACGGACAAAGACGAGCGGCTGGTCGGCCAGATCGCCAAGCGCCAGGCCGTGACCAATTCGGCAAACACGCTCTACGCCGTAAAGCGCCTTATCGGCCGCAAATTCAATGCGCCCGAAGTCGAGAAAATGCGAACGACGGTACCTTTCGACATCGTCGAGGCGCCGAATGGCGACGCGCATATCAAGGTGCTCGACCGCGTTTACAGCCCGCCGGAAATTTCCGGCATCGTGCTGCAAAGGCTGAAGTTGGCCGCCGAAGAGTTCCTCGGCGACAAGATCCGCGAAGCGATCATTACCGTACCCGCGTATTTCGACGACATGCAGCGTCAGGCAACTCGTGACGCGGGCAAGATCGCGGGCCTTGAGGTCGAACGCATCATCAACGAGCCGACGGCGGCGGCCTTGGCATACGGCTTCGGCAAGAAAAAGAGCGAAAAGATCGCCGTATACGATCTCGGCGGCGGTACGTTCGATATCTCTATCC
>JABFSB010000400.1 GCA_013140875.1 Acidobacteriota bacterium | reverse complement strand
AATGTCACAAAGCCGATAGTCGCGTTTATCGCCGGCCAGACGGCACCTCCGGGACGCCGCATGGGCCACGCAGGAGCCATCATCTCCGGCGGCAAAGGCACCGCCGCCGAAAAAATGAAAGCCCTAACCGAAGCCGGCATCCGCGTCGTCCAATCGCCTGCGGATATTGGGCAGGCGATCGTTGAGGTTTTGGGTAGAAAAGCTGCTGTCTAAATTGAAACTAGAGGGGTTGCCGTGAACGAAAGAATTTCAATTGACCCAAATATCCATTTCGGAAAGCCTGTAATTAAGGGTACACGGATAACGGTTCAGAATGTACTTGAACTAATAAACGAAGGTTTGTCATTTGAGGCAATCAAGGCGGACTACTATCCGGACCTGAGCCAGGACGACATTAAGGCCTGTGTCGATTATGCGATTTCCCTTATCACGGCCGAGGATATCCGAGCGGCCGCATGAAGTTGCTTCTCGACCAGGACGTTTACGAGGTGACTGCAAGATTCTTGCTTGATCTTGGTCATGATGTTGTGAAAGTGTCCGAGCTTGAAATGGCCACCGCTTCCGATGAAGATAATCTTCAAAAAGCAGCGGAACTCGACCGAATACTCATCACTCGCGATAGAGATTACGGGAATTTAGTGTTTGTTCGACAGATGCGAATCGGTGTTCTGTATCTAAGAATGCTGCCTAAAGATAGGGATTTGGTACATCAGGAATTGAAACGTGTTTTGGACGAGTATATGGCGGACGAACTTCGTTCTGCATTCGTGGTAGTAGAGACAGGCCGCCACAGATTCCGGAAGATCTAATTTGACGCATGCGTTCGAAGTTTTTAAGAATTGAACCACTAAATGTTACGAAATTACACGAATAAGATCGAAAAAAAGTAATACTTAAATACAATATTATGAGCACTTTGACATTCGGAATTATCAAGCCCGACGCGGTGCGCGCTGGGAACCATGGGAAGATCATTGATCGAATTTTGGCCGGCGGGTTTAAGATTCGCGGAATGAAGTTGATCCATCAGACGCGGAAACAGGCTGAGGGTTTTTACGCCGTTCATGCGGGAAAGGGCTTTTTTGATGAGTTGACCGAGTTTATGTCCAGCGGCCCGTGTGTGGTGCTGGCGTTGGAAAAGGAAAACGCTGTTCCGGCCTGGCGTGAGCTGATGGGGGCGACGAATCCGGCGGAGGCGGCGGACGGTACGCTGCGAAAGGACTTTGCCTCTTCGATCGGCGAAAATGCGGTTCACGGCTCGGACTCGGACGAGAATGCCGCGATCGAGATTAGCTATTTCTTTAGCAAACTTGAATTAACCTAAGGCTAAGAGTATAAAGTCTTGTTCAGAGTTCAAGCTTCAGCTTGTGTTCCATGTCGAGTGGGCTTGAACTCTGGTTATAATGAAGGCAAGCTAAAGCTTGAACTCCAAACTTTATGAAAAAATGCCCGAGTTGCGAAAGGACGTTCGAGGATAATATGCGGTTCTGCCAGTCGGACGGAACGGCGTTGGTCGATGATGCTCCGCCCGTCGATCCGTACAAGACAATGGTCGCCTCGTCGGAAGAGATCAAGGCGGCGATGCCTGCCGCACCGGCCGCCGACCCACCGAAGCAGGACGACGAGGTCCTTCAACTGCCGCCGGAAGCCGATCCGAAGAAGACGATGTATGCGTCCGAGGACGAGATCCGCAAGGAAATGGACGCTCACGAGCCGGTCATGGATTTGCCGCCGCTCGCTCCGGAGCCGCCGAAGTTTACGGAACCCAGTTTGAGCCCGCCGTCATTTGGCGGTGCTCCGCCGCCTTCACCGTTCTCGCCGTCGGCAAACGAGCCGATCGCCAACCCGACGCAGGAATCGCCTTTTAGCAAGACGACTCCGCCGATACCGTCGCCTTTTAATAATCCGAAATCGACGACATACGAGCCGCCGCCGTCTCCCAATTTTTCCGCGTTGTCGGACCCCGAGGCCGCCGACATCTCGGCCCCGGCACCTTTCGAGCCGACACCGCCAGTCGAGGCATCGGCATCAGCACCTATTCAAAATTGGGAGCCTAAACCTATGCAAAATGCACCTGTCAGCGGCCCGCAAGGCCAGAACAAAACGTTGGCTATCGTCTCGTTGGTGGCCGGAATTCTTGGCGTGACGATTTGCTGCGGCACGATCGTTCCGAGCCTGGTCGCGATAATTACCGGATTTATGGCCCGCGGAAAGGCGTCTTCTGATCCGTCAGCATACGGCGGAGGAGGGCTTGCACTTGGCGGACTGATAACCGGCGTGCTTGGCCTTTTGGGCGGAATAGCTTATTTAATATTTATTTTCTTTTTCGGCGGTATGCAGCTCCTCATGCAGGGAGCTAGATAGTCGGTAGAACGGCCAAAGCTGAACCGCCAGGGCTGATAAGTTTAGAATGTCGCTAATATCAGACGTACTTCAATCGACGGTCGCTGTGATCAAGGGAATGACCCGCACTTTGTCCGAGATTCCGAGGGAAAAGTGGACGGTTCAGTATCCGGATGTGCCGATCACGGTGCAGCCGCGATATCGCGGACAGCATTTGCTTCATGTTGATGAGGCCGGAAAGGAAAAGTGCGTAGCGTGTTACCTGTGCGCGGCCGCCTGTCCTTCGGATTGTATATATATCGAAGCTGAGACCGATCCTCGACCCTACGAGCAACGTATCGGCCGAGACGAGCGTTACGCCAAGGTATACAACATAGACTACGGTCGCTGCATTTTCTGCGGTTTTTGTGTCGAGGCGTGCCCAAAAGACGCGATCACGCATGGATATAATTTCGAGCTTTCGGTCTACAATCGCGCCGATCTGCTGAAGACAAAAGACGACCTGCTCATCACGAAGCAGGTCCAGTCAAAGGGTTATCGTGTCGCATTGTCGAGCGAAGACGTGGATTCGGAATACAAGGAAGTTTAAGGTCGATCGCGAAAGCCCGCACGAAGTCGGGGCATTTGGATTAACCGCCAGATGCCTTTACTTTGTGCGGGCTTCCGCATTTTTGAACGTGGACACATCGGAAATACCACCAACCCAAAAGGGTCGCCATTACGAAGTTCGGGCCCAAGGTCTTCGTGAATTCGCTGGATTGAGGGATGACGAAGATCCGCTGGACCCTTTCGAACTCGCGCTGGCGGCCAACCTTCTTGTGGCTTCTTTTGAGGATATCGAGCAATTGAGTCAAGATGCCCGCGAGCATCTTCTGGGAGCGGGAAAGGACAGTTGGTCGGGCGGGGCCGCTTCGCATGTGCTGCCCGATGGAAGAAAGTTGATAATATTAAATCCGACACACGGAAAGAATCGTCATCGGGCTACGTTGATGGAAGAGGTTTGTCATTTGTTCCTCGGCCACAAACCCAGCCGACTTGCGATCGAGAAAAAGGACAAGCAAGGTAATATCGTTGCCCGCGACTATAATGCCGAGATCGAGGAAGAGGCCTATTCGACGGGTGCGGCGGCCCTTGTGCCATATAGAGGTATAAAAAAAATGGCCGAGCAGGGGAGAACCGCTGCCGAAATGGCCCGCCACTACGGCGTAAGCAAGGCGTTGATCGAATACCGGTTGAAAGTTTCTCGGCTTTGGGACATTTACAGCAACAACATCTTTTCTCCGCGATCGTAGATGGATAACAACGAGCAAAATTTCAGTCCCGACCCGAGCCTGACAACGGTAGACAAGCTGCGCCTACTTCTCGATATTACCAACAAGATCAGCCGTTCGGTCGATCTCGAAGAAGTGTTGAACCTGGTAATGGATACGCTTCGATCACTGCTGCCGTACGATGCCGCCGGGATCTACATTGTCGAGCCGACCAGCGAAGACAGTAGCCCGTACATATTTAAATCAAAGGTGATACGCGGTTACGAGATCAGCTTCGAGCTGGTCGAGCCGCGTCTTCGAATGGGCGAAGGTTTCCTGGGCAAGGTAGCGGAGACCGGACAGCCGATCATTTCACCGGACGTGAGCAAAGATCCGCGTTACTTTGCCGCCAGAAAGCGCACGCGGTCGGAAATGGTCGCCCCGATCATCTCGAACGATCGGGTGATAGGAGCCTTCGATCTCGAAAGCGACGAACTGAACGCCTATTCCGAGGACGACCTCTCGATCCTTCAGCTTCTCAGTTCACAGGTTGCCATCATAATAGAAAAGGACCGCCTCTATGATCAGATCGTGGAGAAAAAAAGGATCGAGGCCCAGCTTGAGATCGCCCGTCAGGTGCAGTTGGAGCTGCTGCCCGACCATGACCCGCAGTTCGCCGACTTCGACATAAGCGCGTATATTTTTCCGACTGAAGAAGTTTCGGGTGACTATTACGATTGGGTAAAGATCTTCGACGATCAGATCGGCATTACCGTCGCGGATGCGGTCGGGAAGGGAATTCCAGCCGCGCTGCTTATGGCTTTTCTCCGGGCGTCGATACGGGCCGGTGTGCAAACGGGTTACG
>JABFSB010000561.1 GCA_013140875.1 Acidobacteriota bacterium | reverse complement strand
TCGCCGGGGCTGTTCGCGAACGCGGCGTCACTTTTTCTCTTTCGCCCGAAATCGAAAAAGAGCTGACCGCAACCGGTGCGTTCAAGGTGCTTCTCGACGCCGTTCGAGAGAAGGCAGTTGTAGCGGTCGTGCCGAAGGCGACACCGGCTCCGGTCGCAACGCCCGTGCCGACGCCGACGCCTCCCGGATTCGATTTTTATCAAACCAGGGCCGACGCGAACTTCGGCAAAGGTGAATTTACATTGGCTTTGGCCGACTATGACAAGGCGGTTTCACTAAAGTCGGACAGCCCGATCGCATTCCTAAATCGCGGCCGCACTCACTTTAGTCTAAAAGATTTCGGCAAGGCCACGGCGGATTTCGATAAGTCCATCGAGCTTGACCCGAAAGACGCAAAAGCGTATTTCAATCGCGGGGTGCTGAATGAAAGCCTCGGCTATCTGGAAAAGGCCTTTGCCGATTACTCGAAAGCGGCGGAACTGGATCCGGCTAATCAGGCGGCAAAGACCGGTGCGGCCAAGATCGATACCGAGTTGAAAGCCAGGGCTGCCAAGGCCGCCGCGGCCGCTCAACCGGTCAAGGCTCCCGAAGTCGTAAAGCCGCCTGAATCGGTAAACGTAGGACTGCTCACCGCGGCGAACGCCACCCGCATGGCCAAACCCGTCTATTCGACGATGGCCCAGCGTTCGAATATAGAAGGCCGTGTTTTGGTCGAGATTGAGCTTGATACGGAAGGAAATGTCGTCCAGGCAAAGGCCGTTTCGGGCCATCAATTCCTGCGTGGTGCCGCGGAGGATGCCGCGAAAAAGTCTAAATTCAAGCCCGCTATGTACGGCGGCAATCCGATCAAGGGCTTCGGCACGATCGTATATAATTTTACGCTCCGAGCCGGAAACTAAAGACTGTCCATTTTTCTTAACAAAGGCTTTCCGCCGATTGGGGAGCCTTTTTTAATAGTTTGAGGTACTCGCGGTGGTTTTGATCCCGCTTGCTTCCTGGGCGATCTTGACGCCGACGCTTGCTCCGATCCGGGTCGCACCGGCCTCGAACATCGCGCGTGCGTCGTCGATTCCCTTAACGCCGCCCGAGGCTTTCACACCCAGAGCACTGCCGACCGTGCGCCGCATCAGCGCAATGTCCTCGACCGTCGCACCGCCTTTCGAAAAACCGGTGGACGTTTTAACAAAATCGGCATTCGCATTTTTCGCCGCGAGACAAGCCTCAACCTTCTCCTGATCGGTCAAAAGCGCGGTCTCGATGATAACTTTGCACAGCACGCCGTTCTCGTGAGCCGCTTCGGCGACGGCGCGGATATCGTCTTCGACCGCGCAGATATCGCCTGATTTCAACGCGCCGACATTGATCACCATGTCGACTTCCCTCGCGCCGTTAAAGATCGAACGCCGGGCTTCATAGGCCTTTACATCAGGCAGCGTCGCACCCAACGGAAACCCGATCACCGTACAAACCGGCACGCCGCTTCCCTTCAAAAACTCGACCGCTTTCTTGACCCAGCCCGGATTGACACAGACCGACGCAAATCCGAACTGAACAGCTTCGTCGCAGAGCTTGCGGATATCGGCCTCGCTGGCTTCGGGTTTCAATAATGTGTGATCGATCAAACTCGCCCAGTCGTGCGCGGTCGCCGTTTCGCCCAGTACGATGCCGATGCGCTCGGCCCCCGCGTCGACAATTCGCTGCACATCAGCCGAACAAAACGATCCCGCAGTCTCTTCGCCCGACAGTTTCGCCAGCACGAGATCGGTTATCTGCTCGACCAGCTTTTCGTAATTACCATTCTGCATACGATTTACAGCTTGTATTTTCTCTCGATCTCGTCGATCTTCCCGACCCGTTTTTTGTGCCGATCTTCGGTGATCTCAGTGGTCACAAACGCACGAATGATGTCCTCGATCTCAGCCTGCGAGTTCTGTCCCGAACCGAGCGTCATTACATTCGCGCCGTTATGTTCGCGTGAGTTCTTCGCAAGTGCGACCGAATAACAAGCTGCCGCCCGAACGCCCGGAACCTTATTCGCGGTCATCGCACTGCCGATCCCGGCTCCGTCGATAATTATGCCGACATCGACCTGATTGTCACCGACCGCCCGCGCAACAGCGTGTGCGTAATCGGGATAATCGACCGCGTCGGTCGAATTCGTTCCGAGATCACGGACCGAAATGCCCAACCCTTCGAGCATCGGTTTCAAAGCTTCCTTCACCGGATAGCCGCCGTGGTCCGCCCCGATTGCGACCGACCGGACCTTCAAAACGTCCTCGCGCGACTGCTTCCGCATCAGCTCAAAACCGCGTTCCCTAACAATATCCTGGGCGAGCGGCGTCAGCTTTGCACCCTGGGCGATGCGTATCCGCGAACCGTCCGCCAGCCCTCGAAGGTCGTCTTCCGTGATTAGCGATTTAGCCGATTCGTCCCGGTCATAGGCCGACGAAACCTTTTCTTTTAAAGAGTTAACAACAACCCGCACGGGAAACTCGGCCGGCATAGTTTCCTCCTCGACCGGCACGGTTTTAAGTACCTGCCGAACAAGTTCTCTTACGCGTTCGCGTGTTTCGGGATTTTGCAGCGACATTGGACTATTTCTGATCTTCGCGTTCTTCGTGTCTTCCCTTTGTGTCCTTCGTGTTAACTTCTTTGCCGAAAACGACGCCCAACTTGAATTCCCGCCCTTGTTTGAATAGTATTTCTAAAAATCCATCCAATCAAATTATGACAGCCGAACCACAAATGATCGCGCCGACCGAATTTACCAACCCGAACCTCGATGTTCTCTATTCGGAAAAGCAGATCCGCGATCGCATTATCGAACTTGGAGAGCAGATAACCGCCGATTATGCGGGCAAGGAACTGGTCCTGGTCGGCGTGCTGAAGGGTTCCTGCGTTTTCATGGCCGACCTGATGCGCGAGATCGACCTCAACCTGGCGATCGATTTCATGGCGGTTTCAAGCTACAAGGATGGCAGCAAATCGACCGGCGACGTCGAGATCCTAAAAGACCTGACCAATCCCATTCGCGACAAGCACGTGATCGTGGTCGAGGACATAGTCGACACGGGACTCACGCTTTCGCGGCTTCTCGAGATCCTCGATTCACGCGGAGCAGCTTCGATCAAACTGGCCAGTTTCCTCGATAAACCCGAGCCACGTATTAAAAAGGAACTTAAGATCGACTACACCGGCTTTGTCGTACCGAACAAATTCGTCGTCGGCTACGGCCTCGACGCCGCCGGCCGATACCGTAACCTTCCCTTCATAGCCGTAGTCAAAGACCCTTCGGCCGCCTAATCAACCAATTGTCAATTGCCAATTGTTTGATTGTAAATTGGTAAAATTAGTTACAGGCTTGGCCAGTAGACCGCACATCAATAACTCGTTGCGTTCTCCCGCACATGCCGACTCGCCAGCAGGCCTCTAAAAAGAAAAAAGAACCCCACCAGGTGAAAGCAAAAGCCAAAAAAATCCCTCAGCCCGATGCTCAGCATCGCGTCGGCAACATAAAGCACGATGCCGATTAGAAAAGCCGTATCGTTTCCTCTCCTCGCAAACCAGCCAAATCCTGCAAACGCCGCCGCGATCAGGATATTTATGATCAACGGCACCGTATGCAGCGGAGGATAATAGCCTTCGCTGTTCAGCGGCCCGGTCGTCCCGTCGACCCACTGCGTCAGCCCAAACGCAACCGGCGTGTTCCGCAATCCGACAAAATAGACGACCAGCGAATTGATGACCGACAGCGCGGCAAGCCAGAAAAACCAGTTCGCACCAGCGTACGCCGTTTTCCTGTCGAGAATTCGAGGTTGAATGGCTTCAATATCCATGACCTTCCTCCTTTCGATTTTGGATTTTCAATCAGATTCTAACATAAATGCAGAAGCTAACGTGGCTATCAAACTGAAGCACTTCCGTTCCACTTCGTGTTCTTTGTGTCTTCCCTTCGCGGTCTCTGTGTCAATCCGGTTTTTTCACACAAAGGGACGCGACCGAAGACACAAAGAACACCGAGAAGAAAACCTCCAACTTGCTCCGCTTCTTTCAACTATTCGTAATTCGCTTTTCGTTATTCCCTATTCAGAAAATTACAATCTAAAATGCGATTTTCCTCAGCGATCTCCGCGTCTTCCCCAGCGACCTCTACGTTGAACCGACCTCAAATACCTTTTAGTGCAAAGTACGGAGAGAATTCCGCCGAGTACGCCAAAAAAACAATCGGGCGTAGATTTACCGCCCTGACGTTGACCTTTTCACCTGTTTTCTATAGAATTTAGGTTTTTCGGCTTGTCGGAGAAATTCGCTTAGGCCGTGCGGGAGATAAACTTAACATGAGTTACGCAATTATCAGAACGGGCGGCAAACAGTTTCCGGTCGAGGCGGGCCAGACGGTGCGTGTTCCTTCTATCGACGGCAAAGAAGGCTCGAAGGTCGATATCGAGGCGTTAGTGG
>JABFSB010000322.1 GCA_013140875.1 Acidobacteriota bacterium | reverse complement strand
GACGCGTAAGAGCATAAATTCCACCCGACAAAGGGCATATCAAAACAAAATCCAGAAAGTGCTCAAAGACGTGGGATGTAAGCAAGTAAGGAATTGACAATCCGTCGGCAGAAAAGGACGGTTTTTGAGCCATTGCCATAACATCCACATTCATGAGCCAAATCAGTTGTCCGGCGACGATCACAAGCCCTACGGCGATCGGGATCAGCGATATAGAGCCAACTTTTACAACCCAGGCTTTTTGGCCGGACATGTATCTTTCCGCCAGCAGAATCCCGATCAGAGCAATTGGTATCCCGGTTAGAGGGTATGTCGCAAGCTCACGGACACTATGGGCCATCCATCGAGGGTTTAGGAAAGCCTGCCAACCGGGAAACGTTAACGCACTAATTCCAATCATCAATATCGTGGCCACGGCAATGCAAATCTTTCCTCCTGTCGCCAGTCTGAAATCTCGTTGTCCTCCGGCGCCCGGCGCGAACATAATAAATGCGTAGCTCAAACTGATTGCACCGAGGGCGATTGGGACATTACTTAGCTGCAGTTGGTTCCAGTTTCCTCCAGTTGACATCACACCGTCTCGTTCGATCCGTTGAAGCGCGTAGTCAATTGTACGCTGCCCGCCAACGGTGTAAATGGACGCTGCAAGTGAGCCTAAAATCAAAAGAACCGCAACTGCAAGCAAGGTAGCGGCAGCAAACGATGCGCGAAACTTATCTATGGCTGTAGTTGGATGACCAGCCAGAGCAAATCCTCCGGCTGTAAAAAGCGAAAACAGCACTATCATCGGCAAGCAGGCGATAAAGTGGTCAAAATAGAAAAGGCTGCCTGAAAGCGTTAACCGTCCGTTTTCGTGAATAAGCGTGTTCCAAAGGAAAATTTCGCCGTGCCACCAGGCTAGATAACAATAGGAGATGGCGAAGTACATAACGGGAAGAGCAAGCAAAACCAGTGTTAGGTGACGTAGATGCAAGTGACGACGAAACGTCGCGGCTACCTCTGTCGTTATATATCTGCTTATAATTTGCGATGCTCCCATTATTGGAATGCGGCAATATCGGGAAGAGGCGAACCTTCCTGGCAAACGAAGATCGTCCCGCCATTCAAGGTACCATCAAACTGCTTAACTACCTTGAATTCCTGACTTACGCTCGCATCAATCTCCGGAAATGAATCTTGTAACTGTATAGGAATGGTGTAGATCAGCCATGTTCGCTTTGCACGAGATCGGACATCGTTAAGTGCGTGTAAAGTCTCTATATCTTCCCAGTCGGTCTTGTATAGGTTTTTATAAGGAAATGTTGCGAGGCCAACAGTGACAACTGCGTCACCCGATTCCCTCCGATCTTCTACGTAAGTCATTGCCCCCAGAAAGTCCTGCTTTGGACCGAATGCGAATGGGACAGACATAGCAGAGAGAATGATCAACCCGGCGCAGAGAGCAGTGCCGACCCAGTTCGATCGACCTTCATTCAGGATCGGTCTCGTTACCGCAAGGTCGAAACGACGAAGAATACCGGCCATCAGATCTCCAAAAATCATGATGCCGCGCACGACCACTAACGCCCCAAATCCCATAACGAAGAATAATGACCTCGGCCAAAGGTGATGCCCCAACAATACTTTCAAAACGACACAGGTAACAGCAGGGATGACCAGGAGCCCGACCACCTCGGGCCTCGTACGAGCGTAGTTCCATAGCCCGGCGCCGAAGAGTGCAACAGCGAATACGGCGACAAAGCTCCCCGAGAAGTTGATCTGCATTCCCTTTACGAACTCAAGAATTCCCCATAAGGGCTGTGTCCAAATCGGACCGCCGACCTCTGCATGAGCGAATGCCTCGAGAAATTGGGGAAGAACGAGTGAATGCAACAAAAACGTCAGGATACCGCTTAGTAGAAAACCAAAGAATAACCCCGTCCATATCCGAGGCCACCCTTCATGTTTGCGCTCACCGTAGAGTGTAGCCAGGAAAATCACGCATTGCCCTAAGACTACAAATACCATGTAGATTAGAGTGTACGCACCTAGTGCTACCGAAACGGCATAAAGCACCCAGGGTCCCGGACGTCCTTCCCGAAGCGCTCGCAAAAACAGCCAACTGGACAAAATAGCCCAGAACAGCAGCCCCGTATATCCGCGAGCATTTTGGCTAAACCAAACATGATGATAGGAAAATGTGAGTAGTGCTGCCGAAAGCAGAGCTTCCCGCGAATTGGATACTTCGCGCCCGAGCAGGTAAAGTGCCCAGATGCTGCCAGTTCCAAAAAGGACCGCCGGCAGTCGCAATGACCAGATGCCTTCACCGAAAATTTGAAATGCAAGATTAGCAAGCAGGCTGTACAAAATGTGCTGGTTCTGGTTGTCGTATGTGGATATAGCTTCGCCGAAGGGTACCTGTACATACTTTACATATGTAACGATCTCATCGAACCAAAGCCCGCCACCAAGCGCATATAGACGCAGGGCTGTTGCGGACAGAAGTATGGCCGCGAGAATTAACAGTTCCGATTTCGGGATAGTGCTGAGGAGTGGCGTTTTTGTTTCGGACCGCGGCATCCAAAATGGCAGTCGCTTTGCTGCCATGACAAAAAGGCCAAGGGCGATAAGGCTGGCCTTTAGGAGCATTGCCCCCTGGAGCAACCGGTTCAGCAGGCTCGGGTCGACCTCGTCGGTTCGAAGGGCACCGACAATGCCGTCGGCCGGAACAAGAACGCCCGCTAGAATTAGAATTATGCCGACAAAATAGGTAAACATGAATGCTTATTTCATTAACTGCCGAATCTGCTGGAGACGATATTTTCAGCCAGGGAATACACCACCGGCTCTATTGCGCCATCTGTCGCCGGCTCTGGCTCTAATTCGACGATCTCCCGGGTACGAACTCCGATAACAGCGTTCGGATTCAGCTTACCCAGACGTGTTGCAATGGAATCGCCGAGCATGCCGATTAACACGATCAGCAATGTGCTCATCAAAGCAAACATCGCCGAGGCGGAGATATTTGGATCGTGTGAGAGGTCAATCGCGGTTTTGACCACGCCGTATAACAAACAA
This sequence comes from Acidobacteriota bacterium, assembly GCA_013140875.1. Lineage (GTDB taxonomy): Bacteria > Acidobacteriota > Blastocatellia > Pyrinomonadales > Pyrinomonadaceae > OLB17. Next base: position 1,402 of record JABFSB010000322.1, on the reverse strand, counting down.
ATGAGGGCCAGCGGGAGAAAAACTCTCAGAGGTCGAAACAGCATCGCTACGCGCAGGATGAGAATCGCAAAACTTCCGGAGTCCCAGGGCACGATCTTTGACCGCCCCTGTCGTTTCCGATAATCGATCGGGACGTAAGTGACTGCGTAATTGTCGCAAAGCGTGGCCAGCGTAATCGTCGTTGTAAAACTAAAATAGTTTGGCAGGATCGGAAAGTACTGCATGGCGAGGTCGCGGCGAAACACCCGCAGGCCGCTGTTCAAATCCGGGATCGTGGAGTTTGAGACGTAGTTCGCTAGTCGCTTCAAGACCCATTTCGCAGGGCGTCGAACAAGCGGGATGTGAACATCGTTCCCGATTCGTGCGCCGACAACCATGTCGGCACTCTCAAGTTCCGTCAACAGTTGCGGAAGATATCGCCCGGGATATGTACCGTCAGCATCAGTAATCGCGATGACGTCGTAGCTAGCTGCGACGATTCCTGTTTTCAATGACGCCCCGTAACCACGATTGCTGCGGTGTTGAAGTACTCGGGCATGAGCCGCGTTTGCTCTTTGGGCCGTCGCGTCAGTCGAGCCGTCATCTATGACAATGATTTCCGAGGTAATATTGTGTTCAATTAGCAGGTCCCGCAATTCGGTCACTACCAACTGAATCGACGATTCTTCATTGAACGCCGGAATGACAACGCTGACTCCATTCATGATTTTATAACTCTCCAACGGCTAGAAGTTCGGGAAGTCAAATAGCAGCCTGATGCTGATCTAGTATTTGACGGTGGTCTCCTGCATTCGGCCGATACTCCACAGTATCCAAATCGCTGCTGCACACAAGATCATCAGCGGCATTACGGTAGCGTTCTGGACGTAGCCCATTCGATCGAGCGTCAATAGCCACGGTAGGCGGAAACCCTCGAACGTAACATTCTTGACGGCATCGAAGATACCAAAGCCAAACTCTACGTCTCGGTACATAACAAGGCACCACGACCAGTACGTTGCGAATGTTCCAATTAAAGCTGCTGGTATCCGCGGCATTTTCAGCAGTACGTTCGCGGCCAGCAGAAACATGAACGGCGCGACCGGCACGATATGGCGAACTCCTAAGTAAAACTGCATCCGGCCGTACTGATTAGCCGAGCAAAACACGAAAAACAAGGCAATGAACGAAACGACAAAGACTAACTCTCGGCGCTCAAGCAGGCGGCTTTTCTTTCGCAGCCACACTGGAACAATCAACGCAAGCAAAAGAATCGGGGCCGATGTAAACAATCCGTACCTGATGTTGAAAGCGGTCTCGGTCAACAGGTCGAAACGGGGCAACGAAAATCCTTTAAAACCCAGCTCGGTGTAGTTGGCCGGCGGCATATAACTTTGGGCCGGAAGAAGCGGATAGCCAAAGC
>JABFSB010000457.1 GCA_013140875.1 Acidobacteriota bacterium | reverse complement strand
ACCGGAATCGCCGAGCATCCGGCGGCATTGTTCATATAAGCGATCCGTCCCTCGCGAACGTGCTGCAGCGGAACCACGCGGGCCCGCGTGACCTCGGAATCGTCGCGGCGGCCTTCGTAATCGAAGAAGAAGAACAACCGGTCCTTGCCGCTCTTGAACAAAGGCCCGTTCAACTCGCCAAGATTCAGGATCGGCAGCGGCCCGCTGATGCTTCCGCCGAACTGATGGCGTTGAAGCTTTGGCCGTTCGATGCCGTTGCGGTTATTGAAGAACGTGTTCGCGGCCGTTTTGTCCGTGCGAAAATATTCGCGAAGCGAGCCGTGAAAAGCGTTCGATCCGCTCTTGGTCCCGATCTGTATCTGTCCGCCGCTTGAACGGCCTTCGGACGAATTCGGGTTGGTCGTTACGGCACGAAATTCCTGTACCGAATCGAGCGGTAAATTGCCGATCGCCTCGAAAGCCTGGCCGGTAGCGACATCATTCGAATCGATGCCGTCGATCGTAATATTCCCCTGATCGGCACGCGCACCGGTCACCGAACCGACGCGGTTCTCATTTCCGGTCCCGACGTTGTTGCCGATAACACCTGGCTGCAGCCCGATCAATGCCGCCGGGCTGTTGCGAAACTGGTTAGGCAGCTCGCGGATCTGCCGCTCGCTGATCACGTTGCCAAGGCTGGCGTCCGTCGTATTGAGTGTCGCTTCACCGGCGGTCGACGTAACCTCGACCGAGGCTGAAACGTCACCCGCCGAGAGCTGCGCGTTATATGTCTCGGTCTTGCCGATGCCAAGCTGCACATCGTTGATAATAAACCGCTGAAATCCGGAAGCCGTGAAAAGCAGAATGTATCCGGCACCCTGCGGCACATTGCGGAACGTATAAACGCCCTGATCGCTCGTCGTCGTCGTAAGCTCACGCGAAGTTTTTGTATCGGTAAGCTTGACCTCAGCCCCCGGCACGAGCGCTCCGCTTGCGTCCGTAACGACACCCGTCACTGCCGAACTTGACTGAGCCATGCCTTCGATCGGCAAAAGTACATATAAAAGCATAAACGCAGACGCGGCAATACGCGCGGCCTCAAACCACCCGCGGCCCGATCTTTCCAGCCGCGTCCTGTAAGTATCTGTTCCCATGACTTTCTCCTCAAACTCCAAAAAATAAATCCAACGCCGGGGCACGTGCGGGCACGATTGATTGAGTCCGGCGAGAATGAACGATGCAATGCTCATTCCCGCAGGTTAAGTAGTTGTACTGGTTGGAGTTAAATGAGAATTTGAGGTCGAAAAACGAAATTAGCGTCCGAACTATCTTATCCGATAAGATTTAATTGTTTACAGATCGATGTTTTGTAAAAACTGCGAAAGCCCGTAAGCAGTAAGGGCGAAATGCTCAACGCCTGCAACTTTCCTAAGTTGCGACAGCCCACACGCAGTAAGGCGATATCTTCCCCGTTGGATGTATCGTCCTTCTTCGTGCCGTCTTCTGCATCCAATCACAACAAAAAAGCCCGCCGGTCCGAAGACCGACGGGCAAGTATGGCTCGGAAAAAAGCCTAGAAAGAATTACCACTCAAAACGAGCAGCAAACTGAAGTTCACGCGGGCCAAAAGCTGTCGTGATCTGACCAAAGTTTGTAGCATTGATGTTCGCAAACTGCGTATTTTGAACAAAGTTTACATTATTCAACACGTTAAATGCCTCCATGCGAAGCTGAACACGCATCGTCTCAGTAAACCGGATACTCTTCAGCAACGCCATGTTGATGTTGAAGTACTTCGGACCGTTGATCAACCCTCGTCCAATATTACCGGTCTGCCCAGGATTCACATTGAAGAACGCTTGATTAGCGAACGTCGTTCCGAGAAGGCTGAATCCAGCCGCCGCCTGCAAATTTGTATTCAGGATCGATGGATTGATCCAGAATAGACGATCAGTCACGACACCGGTTGTCGCATTCGTCGTAGATGCCTGGAAGACCCCAACCAGATCCTGAATCTGCTGGTTCGAAAGGTTGCTGACCGGTGTTTGTCTTGCAGACCGACCTGTACGATTCAACGTTCCACGTGTATCCACGAATGTTATCGGAGCACCCGACTGCCACTGTCCAAGACCCGAAATCTCCCAACCGCCGAGGAATTTATCTGCGATTCCGCCGTAGTTCAGAAACTTCTTGCCCTGACCGAACGGCAATTGATAGATTCCGTTGAAGTTAAAGACATGGGTCGTGTCGAAATCAGCTCGCTGATAATCGAGGGCCTGATTATTGTTGTCCAGGTATGGCTCAAAGAGCTGTTGTGATGTTCCCACTGCATTCGTCAAATTCTTCGAATAGGTGTAGTTTACCTGAAAATACAATCCAGCCGAAAAACGTTTGCGGATCTCGGTCTGAAGCGAATCGTACCGATACCGCCCGTCATTCAGGAATAGGTCGAGAACACCGGAGCCGCGATTCGGAACGAAACTGACATAAGGAGTCGCGTTCGGATTACAGGTATACACTCCGCCGGTTGTATTGGCCGAACCTATACACGCTTGATTGTTAATATTATTAAGCGTCGGAAGAGCCGTGCTCGTTTGATTAACAATTCCGTTGTTTCCATTCGGTCCAAATACCAAGTCTGCCGGATTGCCATTCTGCAACACGGATGTAAATACTGCCGACGAAAAGCCATTGTTTCCGCCCACTACGATCCTTCCAGGTGACGGCAGGCCGCCATTTTGGAAGACCGTAAGCGGAACGCACCCCGCAGTGGCACAAAACGGATTTCCCAAGTTTGGGTTAGTCGGATTCGAGGCCCTCATATTGGCCTGAGCACGAAGGAAATCTGCCAAGACACCGTTGTTAACGATATCGAGCTGGCCTAAGTCGATTCCGCGTCCCAAATTTGTACTGCGGCTACCGACATAACGAATCTCCATCGCCATTCCGCCGAAAAGTTCACGCTGGATACCGAAACTGTACTGTTCTACCTTCGGTGTCTGCAGTTTCGGATCGATCGCGAATACAGTTCCCAGGAAGTTACCGATGCCCGGGCCGTTATTCACGAGATAGCTTCTCGGGAAGGTCGGGTTTGCCGGGACCCCAACCGTTGGTGGGTTTCCGCTCGAAAGGCGTGAATTGGACGCCGACAGAGCAAGGGCCGTTCGGCCGAGACCAGCATTGCCGACAGCGGCGTTGTTAATCGACGTAACGATCGAATCGTTGCCGTAAATGTGGCTGTAGCCTGCGCGGACAACGGTCTTGTTCTCACCAAACAGCCAGCCAAGCGGTCCGCCTTCAAATGAAGGCGCCCAGGCAACGCCGAGGTTCGGCGCAAAGTTGTTGTAGTCGGTCTTGTAGTAAGCGTTTTTCCGTCCGGCGTTAGCTCCAATTGGAACATATGTACCGTTCGGATTGAGCAGGTCCGGAATGACGTTATCGTTATCCGCAAATTTCGGTTCAAGAGCAAGGCCATTGTTCAACCGCATCGCGGGGAAAAGTTCGTATCTTACTCCAAGGTTCAGCGTGAGGCCCTTTGCTGCCGACCATCGATCCGCAATATAGACAGAGTGGTTTTCATAACGGAAAGGCGTCAATGCGGTCGCTCCTCGCACAAACCCCTCGTCGATTGAAGCCTGATTGAACGACTGATTAACGGTGTTATAAAGACCGCCGAGCAATCCGAGAAGACTGTTCGCCGTCCCCAGTTGGGTGGTATTGACGCCGCCGGGCAAACTCGCGAACGTAGAATTGGTTCCAGTCAGAAGGTTAACAACCGGCAGGATCGCCGCATCATTATACGCATTAACCCTGAAGATCTGGGTCTGGCCGCCGAAACGGAAGGTGTGGTCTCCCAAAACCCAATCCGCGTTACTCTGGAAGTTGAACGCCTTAGTGTTACGGCCCTGATCCAAAAATGTCATAGGTGACGTCACGAGCCCTGATTGAAGGATAAAGTCCGGCAGGGCATCGGTTCGATCAAAAGGCACTACGCTGGTAAAAATACCGCCGCGGAAATCATTAATGAAATTGTTCGAGAAAACGCGGCGATAAGCCATCGTGAACTGCCGATTATCGGAGAACTGGATGACATCCGGAGTCGTACCGAAGTTTGAAGTGTCTACGTCGGGTCGAAGGTTCACTTCCTTATTGTAATTGTAGATTCCCGTGAGCGTGTTGCGGTCATCGAAATCCACATCAACCCTTGTCGAATACTGGTTACGCTCTTGGTTCGAGCCGCGTAAAAAGCGGTACCCGAGCGTGTTAAGGCCGTCGCCGCCAGTGAAATTGCTCGCGGTCGGAGCCGGACCGATGATCTGAGAAGTCACGGGGCCAGGCGTTGTCGACGGAATATTCGCCCCGGGGAACACCGATTGAGCATATGTAAGAATATTTGGAACAACACACGTGGTTCCAATCGTCTGCGACGGGCAGAACGGGGTGACATCCGTGTTGTTGGTACGGTTATAGGTAAATGCACCACCT
>JABFSB010000192.1 GCA_013140875.1 Acidobacteriota bacterium | reverse complement strand
GAACGACACTCTACGACGGTGCGTTGCTCAACGTGAAAGCTGGTGGAGCTGATCGAGTCTTAAATAATTGGGGCGATCGGACAAGGTTCTTCTATTCACTCCGCAGCGGTTTGGCCGATTACTTCGACGCCGGTTCGGGCCAGGCTTTGGTTGGGTTTTCTTATCTGCAAACCACCGCCGACGGTCCACCCGCGCGGTTGGATATTCCGTCGTGGTGTTATGAAGCCGGACTTCTGGAGGAGATCGTCGATGTGGTCCGTGCCGAATGTGTCGTCGGCCTGGGCTATCCTTATCCGCTCGAAGCCGCGGACCAGGCAGCGGTTATCTCCGCCACCGACCGCGATGTTTTCTTCCGCGCTTTGCAGGATTTCGCGACTCGTGAAAAACTAGATTTCAGCGTGTCGAGAAAGAACGCAAGCAAAGCGCGAAGGCGGTAAGCCACAGAGGTCACAGAGGACACAGAGAGAAAGAGTCATGTCAGATCAGTTGACGCAGACAATTATCGGAGCGGCCATTGAAGTTCACCGAAATCTTGGGCATGGACTGATCGAATCGATCTACGAAGAGGCTTTGTGTCACGAATTCGACCTTCGCGGAATTTTGTATCAGCGTCAAGTTGGGATTGATGTCGTGTATAAGGGAAAGATAATTAAGGGACAACGACTCGATCTTCTGGTTGAGAATGAGGTGGTCGTCGAACTGAAATCCGTTTCTCGGCTGCCCGATGTTGCCATAGCCCAGGTACTTTCTTATTTGAAAGCCACCGGCCTAAAAAGGGGTTTGCTCATCAACTTCGGCCAGGCAAGGTTAATAGATGGAGTAAAGAGAATCTCTCTGTGAGATATAAGCCACAGAGAGCACAGAATTCACAGAGAGATTCCTTTTAGGCTGTTACCGACATATCTGGACCGATTAAACTTAATTCGCAGCCAATGACACTTTTCTCTCTGTGAACTCTGTGCCCTCTGTGGCAACCTTCTTATGCGGATAGCAACGATAGTCAGTTCGAATTCACACGTCGATTATGTCGGCAGGATAGTTGACGAACTTGATGCGGCAGAACCGCCGCCTCCCGATGCTTACGGGTTTGCGCAGTTTGTTGGGATTCCGTTGGGTGACAGCGAAGCGGTCGGCATCATTTACGATTCGCGGCTGATCAATCCCGAATACGCGAATTTCGGCCCACGGCTTAGTCCGAAGCCGACACTGGAAAATTTTTCGCCTGATTTCCTGAGCGAGCAGGGAATTCTGATCGGCATTCTGATGCTTGGAACGCTTAATGCGGACGGCAGCTCTTCGCACGGCGTGCTTCGCGGCGTCATTCCGGCGGGGACCGATGTGACGCTTCTTTCGACAGAGAAGGTCGAGCAGTTTCACGCGGGCGAAGACGGCATTAACCTCCACTATTATTCGCAGGTCGTCACCCACGCCGGGCCGCTGGCCGTTCCGCTGCTCGAGTCGGTCATCGAAGGCCTGATGAACGGCCGCGACCAAAACGATCGCGACCGGCTGGAATTGCTCAGACAAAACCTTCGCTGGCAGCGAACCATGGCTGCTTCAAGATTCTGAAAAAATTGGGCTCCTACTCTTATGTCAAATAAAAATGCTCAAATTGGTACGACCGTAGAGCGACTCTTCAAAAACAGCATTCGAAACAGGGATGATGTGCATGGAATTCTCAAGGACCATTTTAGAATTGAGGGCTCATTTGCAACCTCTTACTTGACCGGCGCCGATGCTGGGAAATCAGACGTTATTCTTAAATTTGCTGACGGACGGACACTTTCGGCAAATATCAAAGCCTTTAAAGCCGGGTTCAATCAAATTACCCGTTCGCGCATTTCCCATTTCTGCGATCGCTTTGGGATTCAGTCCTTGCGGCCTGTATTCGAAGGAGGTGCAGTGCGTGTTGCCAAAAAGTCTGGGAGATTTATTTTGGATACGGACGAGCAAATTGTTAGAAGCACTCTTAGTCCGATAGCTCATAAAATAGTTCAGGTTTCGATTGCAGGACCGGAGAATCCTGAACTATTAGTTCTATTTGACCGCCTGCAAAACCGAATGCTTCTCTATGATCTGCGAAAATTGCTCGGTGATGTAGATTATGAAGTTTCGTTTTCGAAGCGTGGAGTTATCGGTTTAGGCCACTTTTTTACCATTCAACGCAAAGGAGGAAACGGAGTGCACTCAATGCACATCGCTAAAGATTCTCTCGATCATCCAGGGAATGGTTTGCAGGTTAAGATGAATGTGCGAAAATTTGTAAGTTCTTACACTCCAATGGTTGAGTATACTCCGTAGCGAAGGTCCTTTCAGAATTATGAAATTAGGCGAGATTTATATTGAAAGTTGTATCGAAACGCTTCATAGAATGCCGGACGAATTTATCGATATGACGATTACGAGCCCTCCGTACGACGACTTGCGGGACTACAATGGTTATCATTTTCCGGTCGAGGAGATCGCGGCTTCTTTATTTCACAAAACGAAGAAGGGCGGTGTTGTTATATGGGTTGTAGGTGACCGAACGGTTAACGGAAGCGAAAGCCTCAGTAGCTTTGAACATGCGCTGGAGTTTAGAAAGGCTGGATTTCGTGTTCACGACACTATGATCTACGCCAAAAACAATCCCATACCGAGTGATTGCGGTAAACGCTACCGGCAGTGTTTTGAGTATATGTTTTGTTTTTCTAAGGGCCAGCCGCGAACTTTTAATCCGATTACCGCGCCGACCAAATCCGCTGGTCAGAAGATCAAAGCGTTTAGAATTACTGGCGTCGGCCGAGGAAACGTTCCCGACGAAGACATAGGCCGCGAGATCAAAAGCGAACGGAAAGTGAGTAACATTTTTTATTACAACGTCGGAACCTCGTCATCAAAAGACAAAATCGCTTTTGAACATCCGGCAATATTTCCGGAAAGGTTAGTAGAAGATCAGATACTAACCTGGACCGACGAAGGCGATTTGGTTTACGACTGTTTCATGGGAAGTGGCACGACTGCCAAGGTAGCTCATTTGCTGAATCGGAATTGGCTGGGCTCGGAGATTTCGGAAGAGTATGTTTCTCTCGCAAAGCAAAGGCTTTTACCGTATTTGGCGATGTTGGAGTTTGCTGCTGTCAGCTGACAACCAAACGTCCTCAAGAAGCGTCTATTTAATCGTATCTTAACGATACCCACAATCATGAAAAAGCTAGTTTTTATCGCAGCATCCCTCTTTCTCCTCACGTTTACGGGTTTTGCCCAGCCACGGCCGGTTGATAAGGGGGCGGCCCCCGTCGTAAGGGCACAGCCGGCGCCGACGACCTTTGAAGCCAAGTATGAGGGCGGCCTTTTTGGGTTTACCCAGAAGGAGGAGGGCACGCTTAAGTTCGACGACGAAAACCAACGGATCGTTTTTCTGGGCAAGGACAAAAAAGAGAGGTTCGGCATTCCGTATAAATCGCTGAGTGTCGTGTCACCGCAATCGAGGTCGGTTACCTCGAACACCGGCAACGTCGTCGGCGCCATTCCACTGCCGGGTGCGGGCATTTTAGGCGGTTTTATCAAGGAAAAGCGGCGCTATATGTTGGTACAATTCAGCGACCCGGACGCCGAAGTGAGAGGAACGACCAGCTTTAAGGTGGAAAACAAGGAACTGCTCGATTCAGTGATCCAAACGCTCGGCGAGAAAGCCCAACTCAAACAACGCGGCGATGCTTATTATCGTCCGCGGCCGAAAACGACGGAGATTTAAGGTAGAAACACGACCGGTAGGGAGTGTGCCTTACAACACGGAGGGCACACTTACTACCGGTCGTATTTCTGCCTATGAAAGGTCGCCGAAGCGGTGTTGGAGGATGGCGGTCATTGCGATTGCGGCGGTCTCGGCCCGCATTATTCGGCCGCCGAAGGTTACTATGGTAAAACCGGCGGTTTTGGCACCGTCCAGTTCGGCATCGTCCCAACCGCCTTTTGGTCCGAAAACGGCGGTTATTTTTTTGCCGCGTGTTATTTCTTCAAAGCCTCGACCGCCGCGCTCACTAAAAAATACGAGCGATCTTTCTTCGTTCGCGACACCGACCGATTTGAAAAACTCACCGATATCGACCGGCTCGTCGATCTTCATCAAACGTGCCCTGCCCGATGGCTTTGCCGACTCGCTTGCGATCTTGTGCCATCGTTCCAGCCTTCGGCCGCTGCCGCCTGGTTTCACCTCGCAACGCTTTGTGTAGAGCGGCTGCAGCGTTTGGACGCCTAATTCAACCGCCTTCTGGACCGTTATCTCGTACTTTTCACCCGGCAGTATCGCGGCGGCCAACGTTATATCAAGCGGCGATTCCGACGACGCGGGCTCGATCTCGCCGGCCACGGCCAACACCGAATCCTTCTTCGATATCTTTTCAACCGTCGTTAGAAATTCGCGGCCAAGCCCATCGAACACCGACGCTTCGTCGCCGACGCGGAGCCGCAATACGTCGCGAAG
>JABFSB010000578.1 GCA_013140875.1 Acidobacteriota bacterium | reverse complement strand
ATTACATACTGGGTTTTATTTTCTTTAAGTATCTTTCGGAGCGGATGAATACATATGCCGATTCGATCCTTGAGGAAGACGGCATTACGTTTCAGAGCATTGATGAGAAAACCGCTGAAGGCAAGCAATATCTTGAGGCGATCAAGGAGGAATCGGTCGAAACGCTTGGTTATTTTCTAAAGCCGTCGGAGTTGTTCTCGGCGGTTGCTCGTCGGGGCAATGGAAACGGAAAAGCCGCTAACGGAGACAAGGAAGATCCGTTCATTCTCGAGGACCTCGCACGCATTCTCAACAACATCGAGCAAAGCACGATGGGAACGGAGAGCGAAGACGATTTCGACAACCTTTTCGAAGACCTCGATCTTACCAGTACAAAGCTTGGCCGGACGGAGTCGGCGAAGAACGAGCTTATTTCAAAGGTTCTCGCTCACCTCGACAAAATAGATTTCCGGCTCGAGGATTCCGAATCGGATGTTCTTGGCGATGCTTACGAATATCTGATCGGTCAGTTTGCCAGCGGGGCGGGCAAGAAGGCGGGCGAATTTTACACGCCGCAGGAAGTGAGCAAAGTTCTCGCAAAACTGGTTACTGTCGGCAAAGACAAGCTAAAAACCGTCTACGATCCGACGTGCGGCTCGGGTTCGCTGCTGCTGCGGGTTGCGAGAGAGGTTAAAGAGGTTGGCAAGTTCTACGGGCAGGAATTAAACCGTACGACCTACAATCTGGCCCGGATGAATATGATCCTGCACGGGGTGAATTATCAGAAATTCGATCTCAGGCAGGAGGACAGTTTAGAGCATCCGCAGCATCTCGAATTGAGGGCCGAGGCGATCGTTGCAAATCCGCCGTTTTCGGCTAAATGGTCGGCCAATCAACTGCATCTTGGCGATGACAGGTTTTCGCAATACGGACGGCTTGCTCCCGGTTCCAAAGCAGATTTCGCCTTTATCCAGCACATGGTCCACCATCTCGCGGATAACGGAACAATGGCGGTTGTTGTTCCTCACGGCGTGCTGTTTCGCGGCGGTGCCGAGGGACATATTCGTCAATACCTGATCGAAGACCGAAATTATCTAGACGCCGTCATCGGCCTGCCCGCAAATATCTTTTACGGCACAAGCATCCCGACCTGCGTTTTGGTCTTTAAGAAATGCAAAGAGAGCTTTGACGACATCCTGTTCATCGACGCGAGCCAGAACTTCGAAAAAAGAGGAAATCAGAATTATCTCCGCGATGGGGACATCGAGCGGATCGTTTCAACTTTTGTCGACAGGTCGGTGCAGGATAAATTCAGTTACGTTGCGACGCTCGACGAGGTAAAAGAAAACGATTTTAATCTAAATATTCCGCGATACGTGGATACGTTTGAAGCAGATGATGAAGTTGATTTGGAGATGGTTTCGAGCGAATTGAGATCATTGGAAGGCGAAACGAGAGAAACGGATAATGCAATTGCGGATTTTTGCAGGCAGTTGGGTATTTCCGCTCCGTAAGCCCCAACGGGGCGAGAATCATTAGCATAGGGCCTTAGCCCTATGAACGGAATACCAAAATGATCGTAAGCCCCAACGGGGCGAAATCGGGTTGTGACGACGGAATTTTCAATTCGATTCGGCAATTTGAACGTCACGCATTGATTACGCCCCGTTGGGGCTTAGGTTTGGGTGCACCTTTTCACAGGGCGTTGCCCTGTGCTGATGATGTCGGCCCGTTGGGCCTAAGAAGTTGATCATGAATTCGGAAAAGAAAAATATTCCTGCCTTGCGGTTTCCTGAGTTTACAGCAGCTTGGTGTGAAAAAGAGCTGGGTGCGATGTCCGAAATAATAATGGGCCAGTCACCTGACGGCGATTCGTATAATTCTAAGGGCGTTGGAACCGCTCTAATTAACGGACCTGTCGAGTTTACAGAAAGGTTTCCGGTAAAGACAAAATGGACATCAAAGCCAACTAAATTTTGCAGAGATAAGGACATCATATTTTGCGTTCGAGGAAGCACGACCGGAAGGATGAATATCGCAAACGATGTTTATTGTATTGGTCGAGGGGTCGCGGCGATTAGAGCGAATAAGAAGAGTAGTTCGGAATTCATCGAATCTTTGATAACGAGGAATTTAGCAGGAATTCTTACCTTAGCGACGGGTTCTACTTTCTTTAGCCTAGACAGCAAATCGTTAAGGGAGTTCTGCATATACTTCCCCGACCTGCCCGAACAACAAAAGATCGCGGCGTTTCTTTCGGGGGTGGATGAGAAGATCGGGCAGCTTTTGCGGAAGAAGGAACTGTTAACCAAATACAAAAAAGGCGTGATGCAGCAGATCTTCGACCAAAAGATCCGCTTCAAAGACGACAACGGAAACAATTTCCCGGATTGGGAAGAGAAGAAGCTCGGCGAGGTTTTTACTTTTAGAAGTACAAATTCGTTTTCGCGAGACAACCTAAACTACGTGGATGGCGAAGTTAAAAATATCCACTATGGAGACATCCACACTAAATTCAAAACATTGTTCGATATTACCGAGGAACGAGTTCCTTTTATCAATACCGAAATTTCAGTCGAAAGAATCGACGTAGATAACTATTGCAAGAAAGGAGATTTGATAATCGCCGACGCTTCGGAGGACTATGCGGACGTAGGGAAATCTATTGAGATCGTTAATCCGAACGACGAGAAAGTTCTGGCAGGTTTGCACACGATACACGCCCGGCCCGACTTATTCGAAATGGAATCTGGATTTAGCGGCTATTTGATGAAATCCCGAAAGGTCAGGTTACAAATTATGACCATTGCCCAAGGAACAAAGGTCTTAAGCATTTCTACTGGACGACTTTCAAAAATCGAATTGGATATTCCTTCTCAGGCGGAACAACAAAAAATCGCCGATTTCCTAACTGCGATCGACAAAAAGATCGATCTGGTAAATACGCAGTTAGAGAAAACCAAGACCTTCAAAAAAGGCTTGTTGCAGCAGATGTTTGTTTGAAGTCGCTGAAGGCGACAAAGATAATAGCCTGGGGTGGAGGCTTTGCGGAACCCCAGGAATAAACGAAAACACGATTCGCTCCCTGAAGGGGAGCAACAAAATGTTCGACCCCTACAGGGTCGGAAAACAAAACTAACCCTAACCCAGGGTTGCGGCCGAAGCGGCCTGCACCCTGGGCTATTATCTTTGTCCCCGTTGGGGACAGGAAAGTTACAGAATGCCGACGACACAAGCAGAACAGGAACTAGAAAATAAATTGGTCGAGCAGCTTGTCGGCTTGGGTTACGAACGCGCTGTAATCCGCGACGAGAACGATCTATTAAAAAACTTAAAGGGCCAGCTCGAAAAGCATAACAACATAACGCTCTCGGAGAGGGAATTTGAGAAAGTCCTGAATCATCTGAATCGCGGCAATGTCTTTGAAAGAGCGGGTATCTTGCGGGACAAGATGCAGTACACCAAGGATAACGGCCAAAATGCATGGCTCAATTTCTTAGATGTCGAGAACTGGTGCCAAAACCAGTTTCAGGTAACGCACCAAATCTCTGCCGAAGGTCATTTTAAGAATCGTTACGACGTAACGATTCTGATAAACGGCCTGCCGCTCGTCCAGATAGAACTGAAGCGTCGCGGCCTTGAATTAAAAGAGGCATTTAACCAGACAAACCGATATCAGCGGCATTCTTATTCTTCCAGCTACGGGCTTTTCAATTACATCCAGCTTTTTGTTATTTCAAACGGCGTAAATACAAAATACTACGCAAACAATCGCCAGCAGTCTTTCAAGCAAACTTTCTATTGGGCCGATCACGAAAACAAGAAGATCACACAGCTCTCGGATTTTACCGATGTATTTTTGGAACGCTGCCACGTTTCGAAAATGATTTGCCAGTACACGGTTCTGAACGAAGCCTTCAAGATATTGATGGTTTTAAGGCCATATCAATATTATGCCGCCGAGGCAATAATCGACCGCGTAAAGAACAGCATTAAAGGCGGCTATATTTGGCACACAACCGGCTCCGGCAAAACGCTGACTTCATTTAAAGCGAGTCAGGTTCTGATGAATCTGCCGCAGATTCATAAAGTCGTTTTCGTCGTCGATCGCAAAGACCTCGATTACCAAACAACAAAGGAATTTAACAGTTTTTCCGCCGGAAGCATTGACGGAACGGATAACACAACTGCACTTGTAAGGCAGTTTTCGGACAGTACAAAACTGATCGTCACTACGATCCAGAAGCTGAACACGGCGATCTCTAAGAAACAGCATCTTGCTAAGATGGAGCTGCTCAAAGATAAAAAAATGGTCTTTATCTTTGACGAATGCCACCGCAGCCAGTTTGGCGACACGCATAAACGCATCAAGGCTTTCTTTAACAACGTCCAGATGTTCGGCTTCACCGGAACCCCGATATTTGCGGAGAACGCGATAAGAAACGATCACGGAAAGCGAACCACAAAAGAGTTGTTTGACGATTGTTTACATAAGTACGTCATCACCGATGCCATCCGCGATGAGAACGTTTTAAAGTTCGCCATCGAATACGTTGGCAAGTACAAACAAAAGGAAGATAGCAAAACGAATCTTGACATAGATGTCGAGGCAATAGATACGAGCCAACTTCTCGAATCCGAACAAAGACTGTCGAAGATAGCCAACTACGTAATTGATCATCATTCCCGTAAGACGCACAACCGAGCGTTTACGGCAATGTTCTGTGTGAGCAATATCAAATCGCTGATACGTTACTACGAGTTATTTAAGGCAAAGAAAGAGGCTGGGCAACATCGGCTAAAGATCGGGACTATATTTTCGTATGGCGTTAACGAGGACGACCCTGACGCGAGCGGTGAATATATGTTCGAAGAGCCGGAGATTGGCGCCGGCGTGCTCGACCAAACAAGCTCGCACAGCCGCGATAAGCTAGAAGAGTTTATTGGCGATTACAACGCGTTGTTCAACACCAAATTCACCACCAAAGACAGCCAGTCGTTTTACAACTATTACAACGATATCGCTCGACGGGTTAAGAACAAAGAGATCGACATTCTGCTGGTCGTCAATATGTTCCTGACCGGTTTCGACAGCCCGAGCCTAAACACGCTGTTTGTCGATAAGAATCTCAGATATCACGGATTAGTTCAGGCGTATTCGAGAACAAACCGAATCCTGAACGAAATGAAATCACAAGGCAACATCGTTGCCTTCCGCAATCTCAAGAACGCGACCGACGACGCGATCACGCTGTTTGCGAACAAGGACGCGATAGACGAAATAATTCTCGAACCTATCGAGAATTACGTTGAAAAGTTCAATGAAGAGGTAAAAAAGCTCCGCGTGATTGCCCCGACCGTAGACAGCGTCAATTTGCTGGAAACCGAGGAAGATGAACTAAAGTTCATCAAGTCTTTCCGAAATCTGATGCGTTACAAGAACGTCTTGACGACGTTCGCGGATTTCGATTTCACGCAGCTCGAAATGAGCGGCCAGGAATTCGAGGATTACAAGAGCAAATATCTTGACCTGTACGACAAAGTAAAAACGGCGACGAACAAAGAAAAAGTCTCAATTCTTGAGGATGTAGATTTTGAGTTAGAGCTTATCCACCGTGACGAAATAAATGTCCGGTACATTCTTCAATTGCTCGTCATCTATAACAACGCCAGCGATACCGAAAAAGAAAAGATAAGAAAGACCATCGCCGACCTGCTGTCGAGCGAAGTAAAACTTCGCACGAAGCGAGAATTGATTTTGGAGTTCATCGACAGGAATCTTCCCGACATTTCGGATTCGGACATGATCGGAAACGAATTCGACGCTTTTTGGATGCTCAAACAACGCGAAGCATTTGAACGCCTCTGTAAGGAAGAAGGAATCAAGGCAGAAAACCTCGAAGGCATTATTGCCGATTATCTTTTCACCGGTCAAAAGCCTATGCCGGACGTGATAATCAGACTGCTCGACCGAAAGCCTAAACTCCTTGAGCGAAAACCACTCATCGAACGAATAACCGCGAAAATACTCAGCTTTGTTGATGTCTTTATTAATGGCATCGGCGATTTCTAATTTTTATTGACACAGTTGTTCCATTTGTGATACATTTATTCATCTATGGGATATGTGGACAATATAAATGTGCGGCGGAGTTGGGAGGAGTGTCCGCGGGAGGCGGCGGAGGCGAGGTGGGCGCAGTTGTATGCTACGTTGAATCCGGAGGGGGACATTGTGATCAGTGCTTTTACGCATAAGACGATGGGAGCGCCGGATAGTTATTTGCTTTTATTCGATAGGGAGAGGTCGGTGATAGGGTTGCGGCCGGCGCGGAGCGCGGTGGAGCGGAACGCTTACCCGGCCCGGGACCGTGGGCGGCATGGGGGAAAGAGGATCCGGGGGTACAGGCTTTGCCGGGAGTTTGGGATAAATATAGGGCAGACGGTGCGTTTTCATCGGTGCCAGTTGGACAACGACGGGGTGCTGATACTGGACCTGAACGATGTGAGGGTGGCGGCGAGGAGGCGGTGAACCGCGGTGTCGAGGAAAAGAACCACCCCGTCAGCCGAAGCGGCTGAACTCCACCGAGGCGCTTCACCACGCGCGTCAGCCGGAACTATTTCATCAATTCGATAAACCGTTCAAAAAGATATTCAGAGTCATGCGGGCCGGGGGCTGACTCCGGGTGATATTGGACTGAGAATACCGGTAGAGTTTTGTGTCGAAGGCCGCCGACGGTTTGGTCGTTTAGGTTTATGTGGGTTACTTCGATATCGGCGGGCAGGGATGCGGCGTCGACGGCGAAGCCGTGATTGTGGGCGGTGATTTCTATTTTGCCCGTGGTCAGGTCTTTGATCGGCTGGTTGCCGCCGCGGTGGCCGAATTTTAGTTTGTAGGTTTGGCCGCCGAAAGCGGAGCCGATCAATTGATGGCCGAGGCAGATGCCGAACATCGGCGTTTTCGATTCGGTAAGTATCTTGATCTCATCGACAATTTTTGCCATCGATGCGGGGTCGCCGGGGCCGTTGGAGAGGAAGATGCCGTCGGGTTTTAGGGCGAGGATTTCCTGGGCGGATGTGTCGGCGGGAACGACGGTGATCTTGCAGCCGAATTTTGTGAACTCTCTGAGGCTGTTGGTTTTTACGCCGAAATCGAACGCTACTACGTGATATTTCGACTGGGTTTGGGGCACACTCCCTACCGGTCGTGTTTCTGCCTTGTATTCGAAGCTCTCGTTTATCGTTACTGCGCTTGCGAGTTCGCGGTTTTTCATGTCGGGCGAGGCGAGCACCTTGTCGAGCAATGCTTTCGGATCGAGGTCGACAGTCGAGATGCCGGAACGCATGGCTCCTTTGTCGCGGATGTGGCGGACGAGGGCTCGGGTGTCGATGTGTTCGATGCCGACGATGTTGTTGCGGATCAGATATGCGTTGAGCGATTCGGTTGAACGCCAGTTTGAGACGATGCGGCTGGACTGGCGGACGACGAATCCTTCGACCCACGGGCGGCGGCTTTCGACGTCTTCTTCGTTGACGCCGTAATTGCCGATCAGCGGATAGGTCATCGCGACGATCTGTCCCGCGTAACTCGGATCGGTCAAAATCTCCTGATAGCCCGACATCGACGTGTTAAAAACCATCTCGCCAAAGCATTCGCCGTCGGCGCCAAAAGACGCACCGTGAAAAGTGCGTCCGTCTTCCAGAACAAGGATCGCTTTTAGTGCTGACTGCATTTGCAAGATTCTACCACCGAGTCGGAGCAGAAGAAAATTAACCACAGATAAACACCGATTGACACTGATGGAAAGTACGATCAAGAAACCGACTTCAATCTGTGTGAATCTGTGTTTATCGGTGGTTGAAAATTCTTATGCGTCAGTCTACTCGTCTTCTTCAGCCTTTAGATCTTCCAGCGTTTTTGGTTCGGGGACGTCGTAATCGCCGTGTTTTAGAAAGCCGACATCGCCTGGTTTCCAATAGCGGAAAAAGGCTTTGCCGTAGATGTATTTTTCGGGAACGAGGCCCCAGACGCGGGAATCGGACGAATTATCGCGATTGTCGCCCATTACGAAATAGTAGTGCTGATCGACGGATTTGATGACGTTCTCACGCAAGTTTTGATTATGGATCGTGTCTATGTACGGTTCGGCCAGTTCGCGTCCATTGATGTAAACCTTGCCGTTGCGTACCTCGACGGTTTCGCCCGGCAGACCGATGACGCGTTTTACATAAGATTTGTCCGGGTCGCTAGGATACCAAAAAACGACGATGTCGCCGCGTTCAAGGTGGCCCCAGCTAACGCTGCGCCATTTATAATAGACCAATTTGTTGACCAGCAGGCGTTCGCCGTCGTGCAATTGCGGCAGCATCGACGTGCCCTCGACCACGACCGGCTGAACCGCGAATACGCCAAGTAGAATAAAGACAATAATTATAAGAAAGACATCGCGAAGAAGACGGAGGCTTTCAAACCAAAGGCCGTGTCTGGATTCGCGGCGGATTTCCACGACGTCTATATCACGGTCGTCGGCCGGCGATACCATTCCGAAATCGATTTGGTTTTTCTTGCGAAGTTCGAACATAATTTAGAGCAAAGCGTACGGCGAAAATGCGCGTTTCGCCAGAATAAAGTTACAATTTATCGGCGGTTTCTGTCAAAGAATATCGATTTACGGTAATGTCCTAATTTGCGGTGGCGGGCTTCGCGTGAGGAAAAGAGTTTCACGCAAAGCACGCGGTGGACGCAAAGGAATAAAAGCCCGGCAACTCAAATCAGGACAACTATCCGATTACTCTGCCGTTCTTCCTCTGTGGTTGGTCTTAAAGACTCAAAAACCGGGCCACGGAATGAGATGAATAAGAGGAAGTAAGAAGAGCGGAAAAACCTTTTTGGCTCCCGTTTTTGTCATGAATCAAGAAATACGTTCATTGTTTCCCGCACTTTCCAAATACGCTTATCTGAACAGCGCGGCCGTTTCGCCTATACCAACCACAAGTATAGATGCGATAAACACGCAATTGGCGGACGTTTCTTTGAACGGTTCGAACAATTACACAGAGTGGATAGCGACCAAGAACCGGGCACGGGAGCTGATCGCCGGGATGCTCGGAGTTAAGGCGGAACAGATCGCGTTTATGCGGAACACATCCGACGGTTTTGCGGCGGTCGCGAACGGCCTGACGTGGAAACCGGGCGACAACATCGTCAGTTTCGAGCACGAGTTTCCCGCAAATTTTTATCCCTGGCGAATGGTCCGCGACCGCTACGGCGTCGAGCTGCGGCTTTGTCCGGAACGGAGAGGACGGATCGTTCTCGACGAACGCATCGGAATGATCGACGGAAATACAAGAGTCGTGGCCCTGAGTGCGGTGCAGTACGGGTCGGGCTTTCGGGCCGATCTTGAACACGTCGGGCGGGCCGCGCGAAACGTCGATGCTTTGTTCGCCGTCGATATTATTCAGGGTCTGGGCCAGTTCGGGTTCGATCTGCCGGCTCAGTTCGTCGATATTGCATCGGGCGCGAGCCATAAATGGCTGTGTGCGCCCGAGGGCTGTGGAATGCTTTACGTTTCTGAGCGGGCGCGGGAACGCGTCGAGCCGACGTTTGTGGGGTGGATCAGCGTTGAAACGCCGTGGGATTTCGCCGACCGCGACCAGCCGTTTCAGCCGAACGCTCTTGCGTGGGAGAGCGGAACCGGTACTGCGTCGCTGTTTTACGGGTTGGAGCAGAGTCTGAAATTGTTGAATGGGACGGGATTAGCGAAAATTGAAAGCCATCTTGAAGGGCTTAGCGATATGCTTTGCGATTCGCTTGCGGGAAAGGATTACGACATCGTCAGTTCGCGTCGGCAAGGCGAAAAGTCGGCGATCGTTTGCATAAAACACCGGGGCGGAATGGATTGCAACGCCATCGCGAAGCGGTTGATGGAAGAAAATATCGTCGTCAGCCCGAGGAATGCGGTCCTCAGGATTGCGCCGCATTTTTATAATAATAATGATGATATTGAAAGGCTGGTAACCGCGTTACCGTAAGGGTTCGTCCGTCTACTCGCTCAGCCCGTCCAGATTGAGCCGCGTCAGGCCGCCGGCGTCGGAGTAGGCGGTTCGGGTTGCTTTCTGCTGTTCGCGGACACGATAGAAAACGAAACCCGCGATCAAGCCGCAAACGATTGAGACGCCGAGCCCGCTTACTATCCACAAAACGGTCGAAATGAAGATATCCCGCGAAGTCTCAACAAAATAGCGCTCGAATTTCTGTAGTAAAAACGGGTCTTCGCCCAGCCACTGCACCGCTTTTTCGTACTTGACCTGATCGATCAGCTCGACGGCCGCCTTTTGGTCCGGTGCGTCGAGTACAAAAACGCTGTAGTTGCCGATCCGGCGATAAACGGTCGACGGGTCGGGGTTTGCCGCAAGATAGGTCCATATCCGGGCGTCCGCCCCGCTTGACGCCTGCGGGCTGGTGAATTCGATGATCAGCAGTCGGCCGGCCGGATAAGTTGCCGCAACCGCTTCGGTCCCGCCGGTAAATTCGAGCATGTCCAAAACAGGTTTGCCCGGAACGGCCCGTGCGAGGTCGGCCGCGGTATTTGCAAATACGGTGCTTGAACGAACATTTTGCCAATCCGGCAGGTGTTTGATCAGGACCGGCAGCCCATCGTCATCCGAAACCTCGAGGCCGCGGGAAGATTGAGCGTGGGCCAATGAGCAAAGGGTTAAGAGCGCAAAAAAATGGGGAAGAATACTTGCGAGAACTCGGTTCATTTCATCTCGATCGGTTTCACCGGAATAACGCTGGCCAAACGTGAGATTAATATCTTAACACCGATGGCCGATCAGCAACAGCACCGAATCGTTTCAGTACACACCAAATCGTATATCGCCCTATCGGAGCGGTACGCAATGGGATGGTGAATCCAGGCTATGATGTTGGCCGAAACACAAAGTATGCCTGCAAAAACGCAACAAATTGCTGATTCAAGCGTTCAAGTTTATGCACCTTTTCAACGGCTCACTCGGTTTGGCACACCACTTGAAAGCTTTGGTAAGCGGGGGAACAAGCAAATGACAACAGAAACACTGGATTATCCGATATTTACAAGCAGTTCGACCGGCAGCAAAGCAGCTGGCAAACCAGCGGCGGCTAATCTGGCGGACATGAAGAAGGCAAAGGATTTCGACCTGACGCAGGCCGCGTCGAAAGGCGACATGGCGGCCTTTGAGGAACTTTATCAGCGGCACCACAGAAGGGTTTATTCGATCTGTTTGCGAATGCTTCAAAATGCGTTCGAGGCGGAAGACCTGACCCAGGACGTGTTCATTCAGCTTTATCGAAAAGTAGGAAGTTTTCGCGGAGATTCGGCCTTTACCACATGGCTGCACCGCCTGACCGTCAATCAGGTGTTGATGCACTTTCGCAAGCGGAACGTAAAGTTCGAAAAGACGACCGAAGAAGGCGAAACGCCGGATCAGATCGTCACCGGCACCGCCGACCCGGAACGTATGCGGATAGTGGACAAGATCGCCCTTGAAAACGCGATCGACCAATTGCCGGACGGTTACAAGAATGTGTTCGTCCTGCACGACGTCGAAGGCTTCGAACACGAAGAAGTCGCCCGCATCCTGGGCTGTTCGGTCGGAACCTCGAAATCGCAGCTACACAAGGCAAGACTGAAACTGCGGAAGCTTTTGAAGAAGAAAGCCAACCCGCGTTTGGTTGGGCTTAGTGCTTAATACTTGAAATAATTCCGGCCGCGGCTCTTAACTGAGTTGCGGCTTTTTCTTCATTCGGATTCAAAATAAAATGATGCAGGAGAACTTCAAAAGATGATTCGATACTTTACGGGAATAGCATTTGCGATCCTTGCAGTTACTTCACTTCCCGTACTGACCGCGGCGCAATTGCCTTCGGCATCAAGTAACGCCATGACCGGCGTCACAACCCTCTACTCACGCGACCCGCTTGGCCAATCACTCTGTTTTCGCGATGGGGCGTACGGTTCAGTTTTTCAGGATAATGAGGTTCGCAATCGCTGCAGCGATATTAACTTTAACGGTTATAAGGCCGATGCTTTTACCGTCGGGGTCGAAGGCGGTAAGGAAGGCGTCATCCTGAACGTCGGAAAGCCTGCCGACATCCAGAAGATATACAAGTATGAAGAGACCGTAGGCGGTGGGCAAGGATTCGCTTCGCTAAAGGTCGGTGACGGCAAAGTGTGGATATTGCAGGATAGACGTACCGGAACGTCACAGCAGTTCAAAGATGCCGATGCACTTTTCCAGAAACCGACGAAGGAAAACAAGAATGCTGCCGTAAGTCCTGGAAGTATCTATCTCCTCCGTCTTACTGACCGTAACGACAAAAGCTTTGAGCTGGCCGCGAAACTGATAGTGATTTCTCACGTTCCAGGCGAATCGGTCACGTTTAGATGGCAGGTTCTATAACAGATCAAAATTAACTCTTAAAATGGAAAAGGCTTGCGCGAACGCAAGCCTTTTGTATTGGGCTCTTGAAGCCTTTCAGTAAGCCTTCGCTCCCGCTTCCGCGACGGCGTGGTCCTGGTCGCCGCTTCCGCCGGAGACGCCGATGGAGCCGACTACTTTTTTACCCTTTTTGATCGGAATACCGCCCGCGAAGATCATAACCTTGCCATTGTTCGATGCGTGGATGCCGAAGAACTGATCGCCGGATTGGCTGTGTGTTGCGAGGTCTTTGGTTGAGATATCGAAGGCCCTGGAGGTCCAGGCTTTCTTGATCGAGATATCGATGCTGCCGATCCACGCTCCGTCCATTCGAACGTGCGAAACAAGATTTCCGCCGGCGTCGGCAACGGCTATGTTCATCGGCTGCCCGATAGCTTCGGCCTTTTTTTCGGCTGCGGCGATTATTCTTCGTGCGTCTGTCAGTGTGATCATAATTTATTTCCCCTATTCGTTTAGAACTCGCTTACGTGAATATTGATGCTGCGTCGTCCGAGCTCTGTAACAAAGCGGGCTGGATCGATCGCTTTTTCCTGCGGCGTTGCACCGCGCGAGAGGACATCACCTTTGGCCATCATTTGGGCGATGATCGAGGCGGGGAATGCGGTGGTGCGCATCATGGCGGAGAGGCCGGTTTTTTCGTCCTGTTTATCGACGATGTCGTAGCGGAGGCGAGAGAGATCCTTGTCGGGGACACTCGCTACCGCTTGTGTTTCTGCCTTTTTGCCGACGAATTCGAGCCGCACCAGGACATAATCAGGGCCGTCTGCGGGGAGATGTTTTTGCAGCAGTTCGCTGAATAACTTACGCGGCCGGAACCCGGTCGCTATCGCCCCCGGTTCTGACAAGGCGATCTCATCGCTCGAGCAGAGGCCGAGGTCGATCATTGTCTTGAATTTTTCGCAATGGCCGGCGTAGCGTATGGTTTTGTAATCGAGTTGCTTTACTTTGCCTAGGAATGTGTCGGGCAGCGTCGATGTACCGCCAGAGGTCTGGAAAGCTTCGAGCGGCGGGAAGCCGTCGAATTCGAGCGATTCGAGTTCGGTCATCGAATCGACCGTTTTTATCTCGCCGTCGCGGATCACACGGGCTACTTCGATGTACTCGTTTATCAGGCCTTCGACGGAGAAGACTAGTTGGTAATCTAGCGGCGGCTGCGGATTTTGCGGCAGGCCGCCAACACGGATGTGAATCTCGTCAAGCTGTTCGAATTTAGCGGCTCCGTGCATAGCCAGGATCGAGACCATGCCGGGAGCCAGGCCACAATCAGGGATTATATTGATGCCGGCCGTTTTTGCCTCATTGTCGAGGGCGAGCTGAGCGTCAACGACGTAGTTATTCCCGCCCAAGTCACACAGCGAAGCTTTCGCTTCTATCGCCGCCCGCGAGAGCGATTCGTTATACCAATAATTAACACAGGAGATAACGGCGTCGTGGCCCTTCATCAGCGCGACCACGTCGGAGTAATTAGATGCGTCGACGTGATGCGCATCTATCCGCGATGTGCCGACCTTTTCGGCGACCTCTTCGGCTTTCTTAAGCTCGAAATCGGCCACGGTGACGGCATCGACATCGGGCGAGTTGTGAACAAGATCAAAGGCCGCGCCGTGACCCATTCGGCCGGCCCCCAGGACTAAAATCTTCATATATTAGTTGGCAGCGGCGGTTATCAGTCGGCGGAGAATTAAACTACCGATTGCGGCTGCGAGTGCAGCCCCGAAACTACCATTCATCAAGTTCTTCAGGCCTTTCATCGGCGACAGTTTGGCCGGCGGCTTCCCAAACCTTTTTTTTCCATGTCCGCATGCCGTCGAGCAAATTGAGGGCTACCTGCGGGTGGGCGGCATTGCGTTCGAGGCGTATGACCTGAG
>JABFSB010000043.1 GCA_013140875.1 Acidobacteriota bacterium | reverse complement strand
GGTTATTACGATTATTCCGGCGGCGGTTACGACCGTGGCCACATGGTGCCGTCCGCCGACCGTTTCGCAAACGAAAAACTAAACAAGGAAACGTTTATGATGACGAACATCGTTCCGCAAACCGGAGCGCTGAATCAGTTTCCGTGGAACGAACTCGAACTTTACGCCCGCTCTCAGGCAAGACGAGGTTTCGACGTCTATCAGATCGCGGGAGTCTACGGAAACAAAGGCTTTCTCAAACGCCAGGTCGTCGTGCCAACCAATTGCTGGAAGGTGATCGCGTTCGTCCCGAAGGGCCGCTCCGAGATCGACGAACGGACCCGCATTATCGCGGTCGATGTGCCGAACTCGGACGGCATTGAAAACAATAGCTGGGAAAAATACAAAACAACGGTTCGAGCAATAGAAGAAAGAACCGGATACGATTTGCTCTCCACGCTGCCGCGTGAACTGCAGGATAAACTAGAAACACGATTAGAGATTTCGAACAAGAGATAATCAGGAATGAACGAAACGGGAAGCAAAACTTTTTTGTGGTATCGCGTTTATTGCGCGTTCATGGTGTTTTTGTATCTTGCGGTCGCAGCGTTCGGCGTAGCTCTTTTAGTCAGTCCATTTGAAACGTCTCAGGCTGACGCCGGGCAAATCAGGATAATTGGCACAATAAACGCCGCATTGGGCTTATCGTTCTTCTTCCTGTTTGCGGTTGCTCTGTTTCTCCCGGCCAAGCCTTACAACTGGATTATTGGTTTTGTCAGCATCGCAATAGGAATGACTAGTTGCTGCACATGGCCGGCAACAATACCGTTGCTCATTTATTGGGTTAAACCTGAAACCAAAACGTTCTTCGGACGTAAGTGAAAACACTATGAAAATTTCGATCTTGTCGCTCGCTCTTGTTGTATTCGTTTCGCTATCGGCGATCGCACAAACCCCGACGCCCGTTCCCGCTCCTCAGTTGAACGAAGCAAATCCGGCCGATGTTGCTTCGATCGACGCGATAATGAAGGCCGTCTATGACGTTATCTCCGGCGACGCCGGCCAAAAGCGTGATTGGGACAGGTTTCGCTCGCTGTTTCACAAGGATGCGAAGCTGATCCCGTCGGGTAAGAATCCGCAGACTGGTGTAACCGGTGCTCGATTTTTGACGCCGGAAGATTACATTACCCGCAGCGGGCCGGTACTTGAACGCGACGGGTTTCACGAACGTGAACTCGCACGTAAGGTCGACCAATACGGCAATATCGCGCAGGTTTTCTCGACCTATGTTTCCTTCCGCAAGAAGGACGATAAAGATCCCTTCATGCGTGGTATTAACAGTTTTCAGCTCCTGAACGACGGCAAACGCTGGTGGGTAGTTAATATTTATTGGCTTGCCGAAACGCCCGATAATCCGATCCCCAAAGAGTATTTGAAAAGCAGGAAGTAGGCGGAGCACTTGCAGAAGCCCGCACGTGAGCAAGGGCGTAACATCCAACGTTGATGATTACTCCCCTGCTCACGCGCGGGCTTCTGCATTTTTTGTTGACATGCTTAACGATGTTATGTATATTAACAGTGTTAAGTAAATGAAGAACGCGGTACGAAAACAAAAAGAGAAGGACAACCTGCGGCAAATCATTATGGACGCGGCCCGCGAGTTGTTCGTCACAAAAGGCTATGAAGCTGTTTCAATGCGAAAGATCGCCGAGCGGATCGAATATTCGCCGACGACGATCTATCTATATTTTGAAGACAAGGTCGACCTGATGACGCAGATCTGCGAACAGACGTTTGCAAAGCTGACGCGAAACATTAAGGCAATCAACCGGAAAATCGCCGACCCGATCGAAGCGTTGCGGGCCGGAATGCATGAATACGTAAACTTCGGCCTGCGGCACCCGAGTCATTATCTTCTGCTTTTTAACACACGAGTTCCCGAAGAACCGCGGATCGCTTTTGCCGAATCGAATGGCAAAATTGCATTCGAGACCTTGCGTGAGGCCGTAAAGGCTTGCGCCGATGCACACAAGCTTAGTTCGAAGGATGTCGACCTGGTGAGCCAAACGCTTTGGACCGGCATTCACGGCGTTACCTCGCTGCTGATCACGCAGAACCATTTTCCGTTCGTAAACCGCAAAAAGCTGATCGCGAACGCGATAGATACGATGATCGACGGCGCGATGAAATAGATTTTATTTTTTTTGGCCCATCGGTTAACACCGTTAAGTTCTTATACATATCACGGAGGTTTTTATTAATGAGCGCAGAACTTATTTTTTCAATCGCAAGTACGACGGCGGTATTGAGCTGGATACTGCTCGCGGTCGCACCGCGTTGGAGTTTCACGAAGGCCGCAATTCATTTCGGCGTTGTCCCGCTGCTCCTTTCGGCGGCCTATCTTGTGCTGATCGTGCTTTTCTTCGGTCGGGCCGAGGGCGGTTTCGGTTCGCTGGCGGACGTGATGAGGCTGTTTACAAACCCGTGGGCCGTGCTGGCCGGTTGGATACATTACCTCGCGTTCGACCTCTTTGTCGGAGCGTGGGAGGTGCGCGATTCCGAAAGGCGCGGCGTTTCCCATTGGCTGGTCATTCCGTGCCTTTTCCTCACGTTCATGTTCGGGCCGATCGGATATTTGCTGTACATGGTTTTGCGAACCGCATTCGGAAAAAGAGGTGAAAAATGATTCGAGAGCTTTTTAGAAATCAACGCGTGATCATGACGGCCGGGGCCGTTTCGTTCGTACTGTTTGCGGCGACCGCGGCCTTCACACTTGTCGATCCGACCGAGATCCTTGGTATCAACCGATGGATCAAGCCGATGAAATTCTTTATCTCGATCGCAATTTTCTTATGGACAATGGCAATATATTTTGAACAGATCCCAGCGCGGGCCGGGCTTTTCAGAAAACTGTCATGGTTGATGACGGCGATCTTTGTGATCGAAATGGTAGTGATCGCGGGCCAGCCGCTGCGGGGCAAGACTTCGCATTTCAATATGGGAACGCCGCTTGACGGCGCTCTTTTCGCGATTATGGGCTTTGCCATCGCGGCCTTAACGTTGATAATCGCGTACCTGACAGTACTTTTTTTCCGTTCGGATCTTGATCTGCCGCCCGCCGTCGCGTGGGGATTGCGGCTCGGACTATTGGTAATGCTTCTCGGAAGTTTGCAGGGCGGCTATATGTCAACGCAGCTGGGCCATGCTGTCGGTGTGGCGGACGGCGGAGCCGGGCTGCCCATCGCTAATTGGTCCACCACCGGCGGCGATCTTCGCGTCGCACACTTTCTTGGGCTGCATGGACTTCAGGGGGTACCGATCTTTGCGTTGCTGGCCGAGCGGTTCAAACCGGATTGGGCCACGGTCGCGACCTTAGCATTTGCCGCCGGTTACACCGCGGTGTTTACCGGAACATTCGTGCAGGCGTTGTTGGGCCGGCCGTTTCTGGCCTTGTGACGGCTTGTACGAAAGCATCTGAAAGGTCTATTGCGGCGAACATAAACTCTTCTATGGCCGAATATACACTGAATCGCGAGATCGAGATCGCATTGCCGCTAGCGGAAGTGTTCGACTTTTTTGCCGACGCCGGAAATCTCGAACGTATCACGCCGCCGGAGCTGAACTTCCAAATCGTCACGCCGCGGCCTATCGATATTCGGCAAGGAGCGCTGATCGATTACAACCTGCGGCTGCGCGGATTCCCGGTCAGTTGGCGGACGGAGATCGCGGAATGGGATCCACCCTTTCATTTCGTCGACCGGCAGTTGAAAGGCCCGTACAGGCAATGGATACACAGCCACACGTTCACGGCGCTTGGTCCGAATAAAACGCTGATTGAAGACGAAGTCAAATACCGCCTGCCGCTTGAACCGCTGGGCGACCTTGCCCATTTCATCATCAGACGCGAACTCGATTACATTTTCGACTACAGGCAAAAAGCAGTGGCAGAACTGCTGAGCCATGCGGAAGCCCGCGCGTAAGCAAGGGCGTAATGCGCAAGTTGAGCATTACGCCCTTGCTTACGCGCGGACTTCTGCATTGAATTTGCCGCAGTAGGCGAGATCGGCGCGGCCGGTGATAATCATCTCGCCGTCATCGCGCCAAAGGAATTCGGTGATTCCGCCATCGGTATGGACCGCCATTTTTTTGCTGGTATAGCCGATATATGCCGATAAGGCTGCCGCCCCGCTGACACACGTACCGGAAGAAGAAGTTTCACCAACGCCGCGTTCCCAGATTTTTATCTCGATATTTTCATCGTCGATGACGCGAACGAAAACGATATTTGCCCGATCGGGAAACGCCTCATGAGTCTCAAGAGATCGCCCTATCTCCCGCCAATCGTCTTCAAATTTATCGACGAAAACGCACACTACCGGATTCCCGACATTTACTCCGCAAACATTGAACGTGCGGCCGTTTGCCGTGACCGGCTGATGCAGCACATCATCCCGCTGTTCGGCCGAGGCGAAGGGAATATCGCTCGACTTGAATTTCG
>JABFSB010000571.1 GCA_013140875.1 Acidobacteriota bacterium | reverse complement strand
ATTTCGATCACTTCGAGAGCCGGTGAATAAACCGCCATCGAGGCAAATCCGACATCGGCGACGCCTTCCAGAATGTCGTCGATCGTCTGATCGGTATTCGGCGTTGTCCGAAACACAAGCTCGATCCGCTCGTATGCGTCCATGAATTCTTCGAACAAAGGCGCGAATAGATAAACGAGCGCTTGTGTCGCCGCTGCCACGCGAACAGTGCCGACGAGTGAATGCTCGCGTCCGGCAACGGCCTGCCGCATCGATTCGGCGTCGTCCAGTATCTTTCGCGCCGAATCGACCGCCGCCCGGCCTGCGTCTGTCAGCTTTACACCTCGCTTGCCTCGGACGAACAATTTGGCTCCAAGCTCGGCTTCGAGTGATTTGATTTGATGGCTGACGGCGGACTGCGTCAGGTTCAACCGCTCGGAAGCCTTGGTGAAATTAAGCGTATCGGCGATCTCGCAAAATGTTCTTAGCTGCCACAACTCCATTTTAATACATTAACAAATTTAATCATAAAGATGAAAACTCAGCATTGGATTCATATCTCAAAGGAACTTATGATTTAGTCAGCGGTATGAATTTTATTTTTATGCAAACGCCGCGGAGGTAATTACATGATCCCGTTCAAACAGGAATTCGCTTTCGACCGACTTGTCAGAACCGGCCCGAGCATGGAGCGCACGCTGCTGCGCATCTATACGGGCGACGAACTTTCCGAAACCGACGCCCGCCGATTGTGGTCGCGTATCGCGGACCATAAATGGTACGTCAGCGAAACTTTAAGCCGTGACGTAGGATTTCACGTCGCGGCGGTCGATTATGTCGAGAACTTTTACCGCTCGGAGCCGTTCGAGGGAAATACCGCAAAAACGGCGAACGCCGCGCGAAAGTTTCTCCGTCGGCTGGGCCGCACGCTGGAAAGCTATTTTGCGGCAAAGGGTAAAACGATCGGCGTCTAAATCCCGACGCACATCTATGATGCCGCCCATCTTTTGTGATCTTTGTGTCTTAACTTCGTGTTCTTTGTGTCAAACGTTTTATTGACACAAAGAACACGAAGACCAGGACACAAAGATCACAAATAAGAGCGTGTGTCCCGATACCCTGACAGACTTGGTTCTTTCTTGCGCAGAGCGTAGAATCGGCTTTGGGGAAGCCTTTTTTATGCCGGTCGTCATTTACACAAAACCTCACTGCCCATATTGCGAAAAAGCTATCGATTATTATAAGCAGAACGGTCTTGCGTTTACTGAGTACGACGCGCAGAACGACGCCGAAAACCAGCGTGCGATGCTCAAACTTTCGGGCGGCGACCCGACGGTACCGTGCTTTGTCGAGGACGGTGTTTATACGGGCTCCGGTTGGGGCGATCCGCCGCGCGGATGCGTGATTATCCCGGATAGTTTTTAGGTACGCCTGTGCGGATTGCGGAATTTTGAATCTGCACTATAATGATTGTCATTGTTGTGATCCGGAAATTGTGCGGGTTGCGGTCCTCTTAAAATGCCGCAATCCGCGTTACGCATTCCGGAATATTTATGATCGGTTCGCAGATCAACCAGTACAAGATCCAGGAAAAGATCGGCTCAGGTGGACAAGGGACGGTATATAAAGCTCTCGACACTAAGCTCAATCGGACCGTCGTAATCAAGGTTCTCCCGCCGGAGCTGACGATAAAAACGGCCAATTTCAAACGCTTCGAACGCGAGGCCCAGCTTTGCTCCCAGCTTGACCACCCAAACATTTGCACAATTTACGATTTCCATGAGGCGAACGGCGTTTTTTACATCGCGATGCAGTATGTCGACGGCAAGAACGTCCGGCAGCTTGTTTCGGGCAGGCCGCTGGAATTGAAAAGTGCTTTGTCGATCGCGATCCAGGTCACGGACGCCCTTGCCTACGCTCATTCGAAAAGCATTATTCACCGCGACATCAAGGCCGGCAACATAATGGTCACCCCGACCGGACAGGTAAAGATACTGGATTTCGGGCTGGCAAAGCTGCTTGAGGACGAACAGGCCGAAGCCCATAAAGGCCTCGATAAAACGCAGATAACCGAGCTTGGAATTCCTTACGGAACGGCGACCTATGCGGCTCCCGAGCAGGCAAAGGGTGAACGGGCCGACGCAAGATCGGACATATTCTCGACTGGCGTCCTGTTATACGAAATGCTCACCGGCATTTGGGCTTTTCAGGGCAAGACGGTGATCGATGTGCGGCACCAGGTGCTTTATGGAACGCCGAAGCCGCTCGAACAGCAGCGTCAGCAGCCGTTGCCGCCGCAGCTGCAACAGATCGTCGATCGGGCGCTGGCAAAAGACCCGAAGGACCGATATCAATCGATTGCAAAAATGCGCGACGACCTGCGGGCCGTTTTGCAGGAAGTTGCGGGAGCTCCGCTGATGTCCGGCGACACGTTTGTTCCGAGCCACGTGGACAGCGGCGTTTTCAAACGTGCATTGAACTGGTTCACCGGCAAGTCGGTGCCGGAACAAACCTCCAGCAGATCGGCTCCTTCGGTATCGAATCCGCCGTCGTACGTCCCGGACGTCAATCTCACCTCGACCGGCCAGGAAAAAAAGAGCGTCGCTATCTTGCCGTTCAAAAACCTGGGCGGCGACCCGAGCGCGAGCTTTTACGAATTCGCACTGGCCGACGCCGTTATCACCGAGCTTGCTCAGATCCGTTCGATTATCGTCCGACCGAGTTCGGTGATCGCCAAATATCACGGCTCTGAGATCGATCCGCGCGAAGCTGGCCGCGAGCTGCGTGTACACGCCGTGCTTTCGGCCGGTTTTTTGCGTGGCGGCGACAAGCTTCGCGTTACGGCTCAGCTTTTGAATGTCGTGTCGGGCGAAATTTTGTGGAGTGACCGGATCGACGCCGAAGGTTCGGACATTTTGGCGGTTCAGGACAGCATTGCGCAACGCATTCTGGAAGGCTTGCGGCTCGAGCTTTCCGATCTCGAACAGGAAAAACTCCAACGCCGTGCGACCGACAACGCCGAGGCGTGGGAAGAATATCTCCGCGGCCGCGATAATTTCGGCCGGTTCATTTTCAGAACGCTTGAAATCGAAGATTGCGACGCCGCGATCCAGAACTTCAAAAAGGCGATCGAGCTTGATTCGCATTTCGCCCTCGCCTACAGCGGACTCGGGGCATGTTACTGCAACCGTTTTTTCAAAGGCATGGGCGAGCCCGAAGATTACACCCACGCCGAAACCGCGTTCACAAAGGCCTTTTTCTACGACCCGAACGTCGTCGAAGCCCGCGTGCTGATGGCGATGATCTACATGGCCCGCGGCGAAAAGAAAAAGGCGCGGTCCGAGATCGACATATTGCAGAAACAGTTTCCGAACGATGCTCCGCTGTATTTCGTCAAAGGCGTGGTCCACCGCCTCGACGGCGAATACGACGAATCGTTAAAAGCGTACGAGAAGCTTTCGCGGCTCGATCCGGCGGCGCGTGCGGTTTCGGCCTATAACAGCGCCCGAATTTACATTTACAAAGCCGATTACGTCAGCGCCATCCGCGAGATCGAACGCGGCGAAAGGGTCGAGCCCGAGCATCCGATGCTCAAGATATTTCGCTCAGCCGTCTATTACTATCGCGGCGACCGCGAGGATGCGATCGAGCTAATGTCGAAAGTCCTGGCCGAGCACCCTGAAATGGACGGCATCCGCCCGCTTTACGCGATCTATCTCGCCGGAGCCGGCCGCCGCGAAGACGCCCTCGAACAGCTTTCGGACGATGCCCTCAGCCTCTCCCGCTCCGACCACGACATGGCCTACTGGGTCGGCTGCACCTACTCCATCCTCGGTGAAAAAGACCTCGCCTTCAAATGGCTAAACCGCGCCGTAAAACTAGGCAACCAAAACAAACCCCACTTCGAACACGACAAAAGCCTCAACCCCTTACGCGACGATCCTCGCTTTGCCGAACTAATGGCAAAGGTCTACAACGGCGATTAGCCCGGACCGCGAACGCCCCAACTTTTGCGCCGCGCCGCGTGTGGCGGCGCAGTCGGCGCAAGGCGGCGCAAGAATGGGCATTTTTGCACGATATTGCAAAAAGAACCTCAAAAACCTCGATTTTTGTTCCGTTCCGCCGTGAACGAACAAGCGGAACACGCCGGAACAAAAATCGGCGTTTTTTGAATGCCTCCGGTTTCCCGCCCCTCATGTCGCTAAAACCATTTCCGTAGTTTTTCAAAGACCGCCGCTCAAAAAAGGAGCGGACACAGATTCTAGCATGTATTGCGTACATAGTAAATAGTTTTGTGTATGATACGCTGCCGATGTTTCGCAAGCCGTGTTTTGCCAGATATCCAGGACGCGAGCAAGACGACCGTGTCCGCGAACTCGACGCTAAACGACCGCAATATTTTGAGTTGACAAACCACTTCGGCCACAAAATATTCGGATTATTACGATTCGTGCTGTTCTTAATTAGCCCGAATTGGTCCGCCCACTAGGTACGCGTAGAACGTTCA
>JABFSB010000514.1 GCA_013140875.1 Acidobacteriota bacterium | reverse complement strand
TTTATGACATTCGCAAAACCCTGATCGAACACCTCGACCCTCTTCACAAGCCCATACTCCGCCACCGAAGGCGACCCGAATACCGTCCGATACTCAACCGCCGTCTTTTTAACATTCACGCTGTCGCGGTCCAGCCGAAAAGATCATAGAATTGTGCAGATATTCGACCCGCTAAAATCTCCGTCTTCGAGCGTCGCCTGAAAACTGGCCATGGAAATCTGGGAAAACCAAAGCCGCTTTCCCAGATTTCCATGGCCACTGCTACTAAATCTAAACCAGAAGGAGAAAGAGAGATTTTTGTCCAGCTTTACTTCACCCCCTTCAGTTCCTTTAAGAAAGAAATACTAAAGTTATGATCAAAGCTTGCAGGATCGATATGGTTTGTACGATGTTTTGGCCTTACTACAAAGTATTATTTGAGTTTCAATCATAATGAGCTTGCCCATCTTATTAGGCAAGCTCAATTTACACCAGGTGACAAAATAAGCACGGAAACCAAAAAGGCTAAGTAGGTTCCAATCACGTAGGCCCAGCACAAAATCCCTCCCCTTTTTTTCTGATTTTCAGTTTCGCCCGCAAATTCGGCCAAGATCAGTCTCATTTTTCCATTATGAAGAAAAAAAATGTAGTTAAATCCCAATAGAAGCAACATTCCAACAATTGCAAAAAGTTTTTCGGTGCGGAAAGTATGACCAGTAATGATCTGAAAACCTGCCAACAAAGTAAGTAAGTTAAAGAACACGCAAAGAGAGTTTGCAAGAATGCCTAAAAACTCAGGATTATTTCGCCTCCCAAACATTCTGAGCTGCCAAATATATGTTCTATAGAAGAGGTACTTATAAGCTTTAATGAATGTCATGTAGTTTGCAAATCCTCGAACGAGTTGCGCCAAGAATAACACTCGATGGTTATCTCACCAAAAGAGAGCTAGGGTTATGATCTTGACCACCATGACAAGTGTTTGTACTTACCGTTCTTGCTCCTGGGTTCCCATAAGCCGGAGGGGGTAAGTTCTGGTACAAGAAATACCCGCCCGAAACAACCCAACCTTTGGGACCACCAAAAGCTCCTATGGCACCGAAAGCTATGTCGGTTGTTCCTTGCAAAGGCGACACGTCACCATTAATCATTTGTGCACCGGAAATCGCAGTGCCAATACCAAATGTCCCGTATTTCACTACGCTTAAAGCTTTGGCCGCAGAAAATGGCCCTTTGAAAAACCGTCCATCAGGGCCTCTCCAGTAGGTGTTAGGTCTAATCGGGGGGTTAAGCGCAGTCGAGCAAACGCTGTTTACGAAGCCCCCTATTCTCAATGGTTCTGTATATCGATTTGAGTGATCTGTTACCAGACGTCCATAGTCGTAGTATTTCCCATACCGTGTCGAAACCGTATAGGATCGCCAATCTACGCGTTGCCCACCACCGTCCCAAGCGAGGTTAAACCCGGAACCATAACTCGTGCCCGCGTCGAAATTGCCAATGGAGGGGTTGCAACCGCCGTGTTCGTCCGTTGTGCCTTGAATCTTGGTGCCGTCAGGTTGAGGTAATGTACAAGGCTCGCCTTCACCGGATTTGCCTCCACCCCCGCCGGAACCAAGCATGGCGTATTCATTATCTAACTTGCCAAAAATCGCGCCATAGTTATCGCGCATTTTTAGAATGCCGCTCGGTATTCCGAATCCAGAACTGCCATCCGCGTGTGCCTCGAAACCACCGGTCAGAAAATCGTGTCCCCGGCCAAACGGATCGATGTAAGTGGCCGTCCTGGGTCCACAATCGTTATTAGGGCATTGAACGGCACCGCCGTTTCCTTCAAAGCCCATTAAGTGTCCGACGGATTCACAGCCGATGTAAACTCCGTCAAGGGTACATTCACCACCGGAAAAGAAATTAAATCCTGTCGTGTCCCAGCGGACACCTGCGCTTCTTCCGGCACTTCCGGGATTGATCGAAGACATTTCCAAGCCCTGCGTGCTGAGATAGTCGATTCGGGCCGTCCCGTTATTCCCTGCGGTACTCGGGTTCGATGTCTCAAACTGCGATTTGACACTGTTTTGCCTGAATGCCGTATCAAACTCGAAATCAGTAAATTTCCACACATCATTCGGAGTGCTTAATTCGGTTTTTTCGTTGGTAACCGCAATCCTGTCACCAAGCCCGTAGATATAAGTCTGTGTGTTCTTGCGGATGATGCTTCCTCTGGTATTTGTTTCGAAAAGCATCGCCTCGCCGATTACACTCGACCATAACGAATATCTGACAATCGTCGTTATTATCGTCGAGGTTTCGCCTTCAGTTCTGTTGAAATCTATTACTTTTAACAAATTACCGCTTCCGTCCTGCCAATAATCCTGCGAATTATCGGCACCAGAAGTTCGACGGGTTAAATAACCGGCAGTGTTGTAGGTGGATGCTAAACTCCCGGCACTTTGGTTTGCCACTGGCCTTCCATCGGCGTCATATTGCACTGCGAGTACGTTTCCCAACAAGGAACCATCAGGCAGTGTCACGGTTCCGCCCATGAGTCGATTATTTACATAGTTATAATGTTTAGTCCCGCCGGGGTTATCACCGGGGTGAAAGCCGGTTCGGGTAAAATCGGTTTTCTTGTTACCGAAGACATCGTAAGTAAAGTCGTACGAGTATTTTATAAAGTTCGCAGAGGTAGCCGTACCCAACGCCTCATCACCGCTGCGTTCCGAAACTATTCTTCCGGCGTGGTCATATTTGACAAGTTTTGAATCGAAACCCATTTCGTATGCGTTTATCACCGCTTTGTTATCGATAAGCTTCAAATTTCCATCAGGATAATAGGTAAGCCTGTTATCTAAAACTGCGTTGGTTGCGCTGGCTACGCCAAAGAACTTTTCAGAATCGGGAAGCAGGCGGTTGTTGTAAGCCATTTCCCAATTCGTTCCGTTTCCAAAACTTACTTTCTTCGTTGCTCCCCAGGCTCGGTAATCCGCATTCGATAAAAAAGTTTTTGCTTGTCCATCTACAGTTCCCGTAATGGACTCACTGCTTCCGGTTTTATCAAGGTTGTAATTGACAACATTTCCATTTGGATACGTTACATTTTTTAGATCGCCGCCTAAATGATAGGAATAAGACATTCGGAAACCGTTCGCCGACTGCGGAGCATCTGTTAACGCTGCGCTAAACGTCCGCGTTTCCGCCTTCAATCTTGTTAGCTCATCGTATTCGTAATCCATTCTTCCCATGCCGTCCTGCATCCAAAGACGGTTACCCAAATTATCGTATCCAAAAGTGATTACCGGAGATGCCGGCAGCGTAGAATTTGAAGGAGCAACCTGACTAATCGTCTGCAAGCGTCCGAGACTGTCGAATTGATAGTCGGTTTTCACGCCACGAGCATCCCATTGGGCGATTAACTGATCCTCCGCCTGATATTGGTAGCTCTTAATTGTTCCGACATCCATTATCGGAAGATGTTCCGTCACTTTTCGGCCAAATCCGTCGTAGGACGTAGTTAATTCCTGAAAAGTAGAACTACCTTGGGTTCCTTCATACTGCTTGATAGATACGGACTGATCTCGTCCGTTGAACTTATTGACTGTGGTTGTGTAGATGCTTCCGTCCCAGTTCAATGTTTCGGCACTATACGTTCGCCCAAGTATATCCTCATAACTTTTTTCAGCTCGTCGTCCGAAATTTAAAGTCCCCGGAATCGGAACTCTTTCACTCTGGATCGTCGTCACCTGCCCGCCCGCACAGCCACAGCCGTCGTAAGATACGAGAACATCGGAGTCGTTGAGAACCGGAGAATCCGCTCCGTCGGTGTTTATCTTTCTTACGACGCGGTTCTTCCAGTCGTATTTCTGGTATGTCCACAGGAAGCCGCGTGATTGATCGTCGCCGGCTGGGGTCCAGGTGTCGGGGTTGTTCGGGTCGGGAACTGAGACTTCGGTTGGAACCGATGAGCGCGAGACTCTGCCGAGGATGTCGTATTCCGCAATCGTTCCGGCCCAGGTTAAAGGATTTCCGCTGGCGTCGAAAGTATGCGGTGTCCGCGATCTTCTCACTCGTCCCGCTCCGTCCGACCAACTCTCGCTCATAACTTCGTCGAGAGCGTCGGCTCCGTTGCCGTTCGTGTCGATGATCGTGGAGAACACTTTCGACTGGACGCCGTTGGTCGGATACTCGTACCGCGTGTAGGCCCCGCTGTTTACGATCGTTTCTTTCTGCAGCCGTCCAACCGCGTCGAACAGCCGCGTCGTCTTTTTGCCGAGAGCATTTCCCGCCGGAGCCGGACTCGTGGCTTCGACATTCGCCCCGATGTCGTAACGGTATTTGACGAAGGAGGAATGAAGCGAATCGCCCAAAGAAGTTCCGGCCGCATCCGTGGTCATCACGGTCGAACGTCGGTACTTCGAACACAACTATTTTTCCTCTAATTGCTCCTTCAAAGCCTTTACGCTATCGTGATATATCTGCTTATATGTATAGTTGGCTGGGATAGTCTTATTTTCATCTAATTCTCTTCCGATATCTTCAAGCATTTTTATTACGTCGGAATTCTTCGTTATACATCGGCACTGAGTGTTGATTGGTATCAAGACCGAGACAAGCTCTTCTTTGTCCCATAGTTTCTCCTCAGTTTTGATTCGTTCGACGATCGCCGGGATCTTCTTTTCGCCATCAAGAATTAAGTATGGCCTTATGCGGGGGTCGCCGGTACATCCTCTTGCGTAAAGAAAAATTGTAATCTGTTTGTCCACAGGGAATGCTGAGAACCTTTTCACTGCGACAGTATTACTTGGAGAAATACTCTCAACGATTTGTCTATACTCGTCTGCTCCGGGCTTATTCGAACACTCGCTCGAACAGTTCTGGAATTGAACTAAAAAGAAACCAATGAACGCGATTGGGATAAGAATTATTTTCATAATTGTCACGGGTAACATGGACTCTTTACGAGTTTATCCACAGCGGCTTGAACAGTCTTACGAATCGCCTGCGCATCCTTTTCATACTTATTGTCGCGGTAGCTGTCTTGCTGTGGCAGCGCAACGCCGGTTGCGGCTGATATCGCCGTCTTTGCCACATTTTTTACGATGATTTTTCCTGATTCGGCTAGGTAATTACCTTGCCAGGTTGACTGGGCGAGTTTATGAGACTGAGTAGGCCCGTGTTTTCTTTCTTGTTCATCCCATATTTGTATGAACTGTGTCGTATGAGCCAGCTCTTCTGCAATGGTAC
Source organism: Acidobacteriota bacterium (assembly GCA_013140875.1). GTDB lineage: Bacteria > Acidobacteriota > Blastocatellia > Pyrinomonadales > Pyrinomonadaceae > OLB17. Next base: position 9,194 of record JABFSB010000514.1, on the reverse strand, counting down.
CTATTGAGCTTTTGTCCTGACCGCCTGTTAAATCAACTTGTCCAGAATCGTAGTGTATGTCGTAAAGACCTAACGTTATCGCCGAAGTCGTTTTTCCACTTACATAAAGCGGCAAGCCCGAAATAAATTGGGCGTCATCCACAGGAGAGATAGTCGTGAAATTACCAACTTGCATCGTTGGAAAGAACGGCCTAAGAAAATCGCGTAGACATTGCGGAAGTTGTTGAGCCTTAGTATGGTCACCGTCTACGTAAGGATCAACGCCGGACACGCTCGCATCCTGAAAATTAGGAATCACAAGCGGCGCTGGGTCGGCTTTGCTTTCGCATGGTTCGATGTAAGTTCCATCTTTTCGCTTGCACTTTCCGTCGCCCTCTCCGCCATCCTTAGAGTGGCTCGAAGTCAGGGCGAAGCTCATCATCGACTTTGAAGTGTATGACATCCCGCGATCGGGAGAGTATCCGGCCGGCAGCGGGCTGTCAATCGGTCCGTGGGCAATCGCCTGCGGATTTTCTTTTTTGTCGGTCGAGTAGTCGTAGACTGTCACCGTCGCTTCCTGCATGTGCCGCGATTGACAGCTTACCGGCCATTTGTGGAACTCTCCCCACAGCCACGAAGCGTTTTTCTCCTCGCATTGCCACTGCGGGTCACCCGCGTATCCGATGAATGATTCATTTCCCGGTGGCGTGTAATCGGTCGGGTCCGTTTTGTGAAGGCTTTGGCCGAGCGGCTCCGTCTCTTCCGTGCCGGAAGCACTTCCTCCAGATGAGTAATTGTACCAGCCGACAGTACCCGTCACCGGGTCGGCCGTCCTCCATGAGATCGAATCGTAATTTGTGCTGCTGTCCGTATAACGGTTCTGCCGGGCAATGACGGCACCGCCGGCATATACATTCGTCAGGGATTTTGTACCCGAAGGAAGAACGGATGTGAGAACCGAGCCGAGAACACTCGACCATATCTGGTAACCCCGAGGATCGGCGGTAAGTGTTGTCGTGGGAACATTGTTTATGTGATAACTGCGATGCCCCGTCTTTTCGACTACCGGACGGCCGTCACCATCAAATACCTGTTCGGTGATGTCCTCCGAGACATAGTTCAAGTATCCGCCCTGCCTCCCTTTAGTTTTGCCGTTGAACTTCGTTCGTCGGCCTGAGGCATCAAGCGTCGTCGTCTGAACGTTGTGCGGATTGTTTGTGTCCGGCTGCGAAACGATTATGTTGCCCGAAGCGTCAAAGGTTAACGTCTCGCCCGTCAAGGCATTCTGTCGGCCGTTTGTGTAGGTAGCCGTGAACGAGTTCGGAGCATCCCAATGCGTCGTTGTTCGGGATGTCATGTTCGAAAAGCTGTCGAAAGCGAGCGTCTGCTCGTAGACAAGTTTCTGCGTATAGCCGTCTGAGCCTATCCCGGTTCCGAACTGGTTAAACTTGAGCCTCCCAGCGAAGTCGTATTTCATCGTTCTATCCCAGGAATCGTTCAAAGTATCGTTCTTTGCTGATATTCGGCTATCCGCCAGATAGCTGTAATCCGCCTTCATCAAAAAGCTGCTCGTGCTTCCGGCCTGCGTCGCTTCCGAGTGATTCACTCTCAGGCGACTGTCGTATTCCAGCTTTATCTGCGAGTCGTCGTTGGGAAGATCGTAGTCCATCTGCTTTACCTGGCCGAATGCACGATATTTGATGTTCGAGGCATAGTCGCCGGTTGTATTCTGGGCCCAGGCTGTTCCGTCGACCGCGGTCAGTCGGCCCGTTTTGTCGTTTGTGTTATCGACCGTCGAATTGAAAGGGTCGGTGATCGACTTCAGCCCGCCGCCCAAGTTGTATGTATAACCGATGGTCTGATTGTTCGCGAGAGCGTCGAAGTCGACCGTCTCGCTCGTCATCCGCGAAAGCTGGTCGTGGGCGTACGTCGTCGTGTTCACGCCCGTTGTCGTCATGCTCGTCCGGTTGCCGAGATTGTCGTATGTGAAGTTTGTCGTTGGCGTGACCGGAATGGTCGAGCCGTTCGGGACCGAGTAGCTGATCTGCGTCGTCAGCCCTCGCGGGTCGCCGTAGGTGAAGTTCGTGATCGCCAGTCGCGGATCGATGATCTGCTGGACGGAATCGTCGGCGTTGTATATCCAGTCCGTATAAGTATTCGCGTCCTCAATCGGGTAATGCCGCGTTTTCATCCGCCCGTGACCGTCGTAGGTCATCGTCACTTCCTGTGTTTTTATGGGATTAGAGACGTTGTCGGTCTGGATCGTTTTCAGCACCTGATCCCGCCCGTTGAACTTCTGCTCGGTCGTCGTGTAGGCCGTCGTCCCGTCCCATTTCATCACCACCGTTTTCCACGAACGGCCGAGAATGTCCTCGTATAAGCAGGCCTGGCCTTATTCTTTTTCTGCACTCGAGAACTATCGTTTCAAATAGTAGTAATTGAAATAGGTGATCTTCCCGGTTGACTTCTCAATCACGTAGTCAGGTTGATGGTCATTCGGTAAAGTCTTAATGTCCCCAGGTTGCCGTATTTTCGCGAGTTCGTCGGAAAGGAAGTAGATTCTCCACGATTCTCCCAAATCACAAACTGACGCAAAGAGTCCAACTATTACACTGTCATCGGAGCTAAGGTTATTCTTACTATATTCAAGAAAATGTATTTTTGCTATTTCGATAGCTTCAGTCTCGTTAACAGATGAGGGCGGTACGCGAGAAACATAATCAATATTATTGCTAATATTGATCGGTGGAGAATAGACAACACCGGAGTTTTTTGCGACCCACACTTCTTTGTTCTCCTTTTTGTATACAACACGCCATGCAATGCCACCGTCACAAGGAACGAGGGAGTTCGTGGCATCTAACGGAAGCACTAGTTTTTCTCTAGCGATTTCTTGCGCATGGGAGGACGTAACAGAGAAAATCTTGTTGAGACGAGCGAGAATTTCAGCACTACTCTCATTGGAAAGCGGACTACTGATCGCAATGCTCGGTTGTGCAGCACCAACATTAGCCGAAGCTACTGGTTTGTCGTTTGTCACGCACGAAAACTGACAAAATATCAAGAATAGAAGCAGAAGCCGAATGCAAAACAATTCTATTGACATCTTTTTGGCACTCCTATACCCCAAAGTCCTCGGTCGGGACCGTATCCCTTTGTTGACCCATCGGGGAAAATCCACAGACCGGGAATCTGCCGCTCGTGAGCCCGATTTTGATCGTTGCCCGGGCTCTCCAAATTGTCGATGTGAGAATGAAATTCTCCGACCACAAACCAACCCTGGTCGAGTCTCTTTGCTACTCCTGGTGATTTTCCTGGGTCGTTCAACATAACCTGCGTCGCGTTATCGCCTTGAATCAGTACGTTCTTACGAGACGCATGGTCAAAATCGTAATGCGGTGCCGCTTCCGATGGCTTTATATAGGCTTCATACTCTTGGCCATTCGGACTGATTAAGACCCAGCCTCCGACCTCTTTATAGGTACCAGCGTCAACTCGATCCTTGTTTTTGAAGCTGGCTTGTGCCAAAACGCCGTCAATAACCTGTTTAAACCAGTCGGCCGGCTTTGCCCCTCGTCCGTTTGCTAAATCTACCAGATTCGGGGGGCACGGGGGCCGTGGTGGGTCAATTGGAGCCGGCGGACCAACGCTCGCTTGAACGGGACCTGCCGGGTAACCTGGTCCTTCAAGGAGCTCATAGTGATAGTTTTCTCCTCTTTCGGTGCGTGAAGTGCAGTCCGGTTCGCCGGGTGAGCAGACTACTTTTGAGGTGGTCGCCAGAGTCGTCCGCCGAAGGGAATAACGACCTCTCAATCGGATTGAGGCGTCGTAAGCCGCCTTCCGCGCGAATGTTTGCCTCGATAAAAGGACTATTCGGCCCTTTTGGGTCGGTCTTGGCTCCGCTGAGGATGAACGGTATCAAACTGCAATTTATCGGCGTGCCCTGCCAGCCGCAGCCGTATTCGGGCTGGTTCAAGTCACCAGCGAACCGGAATGTCCTAAGACTCCTTGGAACATAAAGTTCGTCCGTAATGTTCGGATCGGAATTTGGGACGGTTCCTCCGAATGGTTCGATTTCGCCGTTTGACGGACGATCGGATATGTTGATACCGACGCCGTTTCTCGCCACAGATGTATAGCTGCCCGTCACCAGATCGTCATGTCTGAAAACAACCTCGCTCCATGGCTGCGGGTGTTCGGCGTCAGTCGGAAGATTCATCTGCTGGGCAATAACCCCGCTGCCCGTATAAACATTTGTCACCTTTTTGGTTCCCGACGCATCGAGCTCGGTCAGCACGTTTCCAAGCACGGTAGAGCCAAGATAATATTCGGTGGTTTCGGTCGTCGTCGTTGTACTTCCGTTCTGGACACTAACCTTCTGATCGAGTCTTTTCACAACCTGACCATCGCCATCGTGGATTTGAGTTATAGTTTCGGTTTTATCAAATGAAGTGGCCTGCGGTGCGGGAGCCCAAAACCAACGCATCTTTACCTCTGAATTCCGCCCGGCGGCGTCGAATTTCCAACGCTCATAAACCGTTGAAGTCGTCGTTTTATCGACAATGTTTCCACTCGCGTCATAGATCTCATTCGAGTTCTGTTTCCGGCCGTTTACGTAGGTTGCTGCAAAACCGCCGCTTCCGCCCCAGATACCAGTATTGCGGGCCGTCATTCCGCTGAATGCATCATACGAGATTGTCTGGGCGTATGCCGGCACCTGTTCATTCTGACTGTTTGTAACAATTCCGAACTCATTACTCGTCAAACGTCCGGCAAAATCGTATCGGTTTGTCTGGTCGAAACGGTGATCGACAATGTTGTCGGCCTTTTTCATGTTGCCGTCCGCCAAGTATTCGTAGTTCGCCTTGCGAACGAAACCTCCGCTCTGCACGCTCGAAGTCGATTGAGAACTGCTCACTCTCAACCTATTGTCGAACTGATAACTGACAACCGAATTGTCCGAGCTTCCGTAGGTCATTTCCTTTACACCGCCAAATGCACGGAATTTGATATTGCTTGCATAAGTGGTCACGTCCAGAAAGTCGGTTCCGGTGATGCTGGTCGTTCTTCCGGCTTTGTCGTCGTTGTAGTAAACGTCCGCTCCGAAGGCGTCCGTCACGCTTTTGAGCTTTCCGGAGATTTGATAGGAGTAACTGGTTGTAAAGTTGCCCGACAGCCCCGTGAATGTTTTCGTTTCAGAAGTAAGCCGCGAAAGCTGGTCGTAAGCATAAGCATGCGTTCCGCTCCCATCTGTCATGCTCGTCCGGTTGCCCAGATTGTCGTACGTGAAGTTTGTCGTTGGCGTGACGGGAATGGTCGAGCCGTTCGGGACCGAATAGCTGACCTGCGTCGTCAGCCCTCGCGGGTCGCCGTAGGTGAAGTTCGTGATCGCCAGTCGCGGGTCGATGATCTGCTGAATGGAATCGTCGGCGTTGTATATCCAGTCCGTATAGGTATTCGCGTCCTCAATCGGGTAATGCCGCGTTTTCATCCGCCCGTGACCGTCGTAGGTCATCGTCACTTCCTGCGTCTTTATGGGATTCGAGACGTTGTCGGTCTGGATCGTTTTCAACACCTGGTCCCGCCCGTTGAACTTCTGCTCGGTCGTCGTGTAGGCCGTCGTCCCGTCCCATTTCATCACCACCGTTTTCCACGAGCGGAGCCAATTCTACAGCAAACAGAAATATGCGAATCGTTCTTTTACAATACGGGTTCTTTCCGTCTACTGGCGAGAATGATCATACTCCACCAGCGCAATAAGTATTCCCATACTGACGACTACATATATCATGCAATACCAAAAATGCATCTTTCGTTTCCTAGAGGACTCTTGACTAAACATCTTGGCTATCTCCTTATATCGACTTTGGAATAAAAAAAACACAGCGTTTGCGATTCCTATTAACAAACCAGCAACTATTGGTAGACTGCTTCCTTTTGTTAACAAGACGCCTGTGAAGTTTTCAATGAGAATCGCCAAGCTATAAAGATTCATAAACGCCATCCACGTGGCGCCAATCAGCGCAGCATATTGTGGGTGGTAAGTCTCCGACCAACTACGAAGTTGCCAGTCGAAAATTCGGAAGTAAAAGTACTCATAAGCTCGAATTAACAATCTCATCTGTTAAGTTTGACTCCGAAGGAACCTAGAATTCTAAACACGTCCTATATAATAGATACCGACAGCATTTTAAACTCAATTTGGCAGGAAACTCCACCAATCAATACTCAAGAGCAAAGGCAACGTTCTCATTTATGAGGAAGAAGCATGAAGTTTCGACAGCTTCGCGGATCCTCAGCCTCTGCTACTTTATCCCAACCTATTGTTGCATCTACACCAAAATACGCCACAGACGCCCCTGCTCCGTATCCTCCCCCAAATGTCCCCGCGGCATTGAACCCCGTGTCGACAATAAATTTCGGAAGGCTAATCTGTCCTTCGCGGTACTGATGAATTATAATCAACTGTCCAACGCCCGCCATCGTTTTTGAAAACGCGCTGAATGTTTTCGCTTTTTCGAGAGAGAAAAATCTCGCTCCCGTTGGTCCGTTACCACCCCAACCAATCCGGTTTCCTTTTACTGTTCCGTATCTACTATTGTTACCATACCATCGTTTATTCCGAACGTTTGCGTATTCCCCTACGCTTGCAGCAACCGAACACCAACCCGCTATTTGATTTGAATTTGATAGTTGGTCGCGATAAGACGTCCGCACCCGTCCGAAGTCCACTATCGGGCCATATGGTGTCGACCGTTGATAACTTGACCAGTCAATATAAGAAGGACTCAATGCATCTGCATACGTCGTTCCACCATCGGTATCAGGGATAGAAAAGACACACACTCCTTTTTCATCCCTAGTTCCTTGTACTACAGTGCCATCCTCAAGAGTAAAGGGACACGGTTCGCCGGCTTGCCCTGACCCTCCGCCACCCGAAAGGCTTGCAATACCACTTTGTGCCCTCACACCAGCTGCCCAGTTGTGACCTTCGCGGAATCGAAGAATTGCTACCGGTATTCCGAACCCTGATGTTCCATCCGCATAGGCCTGAAAGCCTGTGGTCAAAAAGTCATGTTGTCGGCCTAAAGGATCGGTATAAGTCGCCCGTCGAGGTCCGCAGTTGTTTTCGGGACACTCAACGCCGGCACCGCTTCTCAGAGTTCTTTCTGCCATTGAACACGGAACCCAAATCCCGTCCATTGTGCAGTCGCCCGTGTCCATCGAATAAAGTATTGATCTATCCGATGGCGACGGGGGATTGAGACCACGATCGGGAGGACTAAACGCGCCGTGTGTGCCTACGTTGTTACCCATGGCATCCGTTTCTTCAGTAATGGCGGCCTCACTGTTGCCTATCGAATTGTTGACCCAACTCGTTCGAGCACTCATGCCGCTAGGATCACGATGCTCCCACCCAACCGATTCCTGGTTCGAGTCATCAACGGCTTGCCGGGCAACGATGCTGCCGGCGACAAGCACGTAGGTCCGTTTTTTCTTGCCCGTAGGTCCCAGCTCGGTAACGTTCCGTCCGAGAACGTTGGAAAAAACGAAGTATCTAGTTACCCAGTTTCCCCATCCCGTTTGACTGTCCCATGCTCGTTGTGAGCGTTTACCTTCCTGTCCACTGCCGTCGTGAGTGTATTCAGCCTCATTGCGGGCGTCCCGGGCAGACCGGATTATCTGGCCTGCGGCATCATAAGTAAAGGTGGTTTCCTCTCCAAAGGTCTGTTGTCCATCAGCATCGTATAGGTATCCCTGATTCGTGACAAGATTATTAGTAAATGTGTACACGTAATCCCAGTCGCCATCGTTGTAATTCCAAAGTGTCGACTCACGGCTTGAAAGCCCGCTAACCGCGGAAAACGCATAGCTCTGCCTGTACGGAAGGTGCAGTAGGTTCGTCTGTGTTTGTCCCTTCGCCTCGATTCCCGATTTTGCGTCCTTCACCCGTGCCTGATGGTCGTACGTAAACGAACGGTCATATGTATCGAGATTCGCACGGTTTTCATCAGCAAGCTTAAGACTTCCGTCCGGATAATACTCATAATCCTTGTCAAATATGCCCGGCGAGGAATCGTTCGGATTGTCAACGTTGAGCGTGAGCGGGCGGAGGCCAGTGTCAAAAGTTTGATTTAGTCTATATCCGCTGCCATAATCCACGCTCTTGAGTGCTCCCCACGCTCTGTAGACCGGCGAACTTGCGTAATTCGTTACGCCTCCAAATGAGGTTCCGCTTATTGAGTTTAGTCGTCCGGCCCTGTCATGCGAATAGGCAATCTCCTTGTTGAAAGGATCAGTATAAGATCTTAATTGTCCACCAAGCGTATACGTGTAACCGATTCGATAATTGCCCACCGGTTTGTCGGCGAGGGTGTCGTTGAAGCTACGAGTTTCAGCAGTCATTTGCGAAAGCTGGTTATACTCATAATTTACCGTTCCCAACCCATCGACCATTGTCAACCGATTTCCAACGTTGTCGTAAGTAAACAAAACGGATGGCGGAAGCGCGATATTCGATCCCTGTGGCACAGACCAGCTCATCTGGCTCAGGAGTCCGGTTGTCGCATTGTAAGTATAATTCGTCACAGCTCCCCGCCCGTCCGTCATGGATTGGATGCGGTCGTCGGCGTTGTAGCTGTATGTCGTGTATTTTAGATTGTTAGCTGTGTCCCGCTGTTCGGGTTTGTGGGACGATGCCAGGCGGCCGTGGCCGTCGAACGTTGCGGTCGTCTCTTGAAACGTACCGCTTCCTTCGGCTCCCTGATATTCCGTCGTCAGCACTGACTGGTCGCGGCCGTTGAATTTCGTTCTGACCGTGCTGTAGATCGATGCTCCGTCCAGGTCCCAGGCTTCTGTCTTGAAGTTCCGGCCCAGAATGTCTTCGTAAGCCTTCTGCGTCCGGCGTTTTGTAGTCTGAAGGTTTCCGGCAACATCGATGGCTTCGGTAATCGGGCCTTTTATTGTAGTGATCTGCCCGCCCGCACATCCACAGCCTTCGTAGGTTATCAAAGTGTCTTTGCCATCCGTTCCATTCGAATCCGTGGGAACCGTCCGATTTACTCGCCCTTTCCAGTCATAGTATTGATATGTCCACAGGAAGCCGCGTGATTGATCGTCGCCGGCTGGGGTCCAGGTGTCGGGGTTGTTCGGGTCGGGAACTGAGACTTCGGTTGGAACCGATGAGCGCGAGACTCTGCCGAGGATGTCGTATT
>JABFSB010000365.1 GCA_013140875.1 Acidobacteriota bacterium | reverse complement strand
ATATTGATGAAACCCGACCCGCGTCGTCGCGGTCATTTCGGCGAGGATATTGTCGTCGTCGAGCTTAACTTTGTAGTAACCGGCCTCGGCGGTTTCGTTCGCATGCGAGAACGCCGAGCGAAAGCCGCTTTTTGGATCGCCTTTGACGCCCGGCTGAAGCTGCAAGGGTCCGACCGTCGGCATTATCAAAAAATCGCCTAAATCACTGTGGCCCGTTCCGCTGAAATGCGTGTGCGAAAATCCGACGATCTCCGTGTCGTCGTACTGATAACCGGCGCAGTATTTATAGGCGGTTTTGTTATAAACACCACCGATATTGTGCGGCTGCTCGTCCGTATCCGGCGAAAGCTGCACCGACCCGAACGGCACCGTGGCACCGGGAAACGTGTGCCCCATTTTTTGTGTGCCGATCAGCGGGTTGACGTAGCGGATGTAGTTGGACGACTGAGCGATGACGCCGAGATTCATTGCAGCGACAAGCAGGAAAACAAAATATCTTCTCATTCGGTTATTTTATGGTTACCGGAGGAAACGTGAATCCGCTTCGGTCTTCACGTTCCATCATTAAGAACATGCCGTCCCAAAGTAGAATTGCTTTTCCGGGCGACGTAAGGAACATAAGCGAATTGGACCCATGGCATCGGATTGATAGGGTCCTGACCTCGTTCGAAGCAATTCCGAGGCTGTCCAAACTTATCGAAAGCCGTTTTTCAATTTCTTTCTTCTGAAGATTGCCGAGGTCGAGCGACGGCGAGTCGCAACTCGTCTTCGCCGCCGTTACTCGATTGAAGTTTACAAACGCAAAGCTGTTCGTCAGAGCAATCACTTCGCGACTATCGTCGGACCGCGGGTTGCTGCCATCGCCATACTTATACTTGAGTACTTTCCACCTGCCGAAAGGAGCAGCGTTTCTCAAGGCATCGATCATGCGACTTGCTGTGGCTGACGCTGCTCTCCATTTTTGAGGCGTGGAAGATGTCAATGCCGAGATCTCGCGACCATTCGAGTCAAAATAGCGGGAATCTATTGTTCTATAGTTTCCGTTTTCGAACTCGTATTTATCGATGCGGGACCGGAACTTTATATTGCCGATGGATTCAGACTTTGAATATGCCATCCGAAAAGTTGCTCCCATCGTCGGCCCGGACAGAGTTAAACTTTCCGGATCAGTGTCAATAACAAACCCTTCACCCTGCATCACCAGTTGCCACTTAACGTCGGTTGACTGGGCGCCCAAATTTGAAGCCGTGAGACTAAGTAAACAAAAAGCGGCGAACAAAAGTCCGAAGGTGGGCGAGAGGTTGCTTCTGGAGATTCGCACGTCTTTGAATTACGTCCGGCTGTCTGGCAGATCGATTCTACCGCAAAACGGTGAAGAGCCGAATAAACTTTTCGATATCGATTTTGTGGGCTACCTTGTTACGGACGCGGCAAAAAGTATTTGAGCCAAATAATATAGCGGCAGGCCCCAGGCCTTGTTTGCGATGCTTCGTTCGACAAAGCGGTCTCGGGCGACCGAAATGTCTGAGACGGCAAAAGCGACTGCCCCGACGGCGACGCTGGGCGGCGCTGCCTCAAAGACCGCGGCGATGGCCAGCGAAACCATGATCGATATTGCGACGAGATACAGCGGAACCGCTGCACGATAAAAAGACCGCAAGTATTTCCAAAGCCATCTAAGAAAAAATCCACCCAAAACAGCAGTTGCGGCAAGCGTCACGATAAAGGCCCTTGGGTTGAGGTCGTTGATCGTAAAAGCGGCGGCAAAAATTATATGGGCGATGAAAAACGACCCGATCCCCGCGAGAAGGAAAGAACTTTTCAACGACAAAAGCAGCACATCGCCAACCCAGCTGAAAATCAGGGCCGCAATGATAAGAACACCGTACGTGCTCCCGGTTGCTCCGCTTACAAAGGCCAGCGCGACGAACGCGGTGCTTGCGGTAGTCTTAGCTATCGCGGCCGCCGGTTCGTTGTCCTTCCAGCGGGCAATGACGTAAGCGACCGACCCGGCCAGGCTTACACTTGCGAGCAGGGTTGAGAAGCTGTAAGGATCCATTTTTTAGGTTGCAGAAGCCCGCTCGTGAGCAAGGGCGTAATCGATGAGTTGAGCATTACGCCCTTGCTAACGCGCGGGCTTCCGCATGTTGCGGACCGTCGTTCAACCGTCATGCTAAGCTATATTTATCAGTGACTGACCCGAATAAGCAACGACCGATATACGCTATTGCCGGCCCGACCGCCTCGGGCAAAACCGCGTTGGGCGTGGAACTAGCGGAGCGCGTGAACGGAGAGGTCCTCAATTTCGATTCGGTGCAGATCTATAAAGAGATCGAGATCGCAACCGCGAAACCGTCTGTCGAAGAGATGCGCGGCATTCCGCATCATTTGATCGCGTATGTCGATCCGCGAGTGAATTACACGTCGGCCGATTGGGCTCGGGACGCGGCGGGAAAGATCGCGGAAATCGAAAGTCGGGGCAAAGTGCCGGTTCTGGTCGGCGGCACCGGTTTTTATCTTCGGACGCTGATCAGGCCGCTTTTCGAAAGTCCGCCGACTGACGCCGATCTTCGAGATAGACTTCGGCAAAAAAAGGACATAAAAGGGCCGGAACACATGCACCGACTGCTAACGCGTGTAGATCCTGAGGCCGCACGAAACTTGTTCCCCCGCGATTACGTACGAATAATACGGGCGCTTGAGGTTTATTTTCAAACCGGAGAGCGCTTGTCCAACCGGCAAGGTGACAGGGAAGCCGCTCCCGAGTTTGCTGAAAGAATTTCGGTCTTTGTATTGAATCCGCCCAAGGACGACCTCTATTCGCTGATCGATCGGCGGACTGAATCGCATTTTGCGAATGGTCTGGTCGAAGAGGTAAAGCGGTTACGGGCCGCCGGTGTCGGCGACGCGACCAATGCGCTCGGTTCGCACGGTTACCGCCGGGTTTGCGAGTATTTGAGGGGCGAAAGAACGCTTGCGAATGCGGTTGAAAGGACCAAACAGGATGTCCGCAATTATGCAAAACGTCAGTTGACCTGGTTTCGCGGCGAAGAAAATGCACACTGGTTGAACGGTTTCGGGCACGATCGGCGTCTGGTCGACCGAATCCTCGAAATGCCTAAGCAAAAAGCGTAAAGATTTGTAAAGTGTTTGCTTCGAACGTTTATAGATGTACTGATTTCATCCGTTTTTAAATAAAATACTTGTTTGAACGATCAAATCTGTTATAATCTCGAAACGTTAACAGCATAACCGACCCGAAATAATCGAAAAATGTTATGGAAAAACAGGCTGCCCAAAACATTCAGGATGCCTTTTTAAATTCGACTCGGCGCGAAAAGGTGAACGTTGTCGTTCATCTGATGCCTGGTTCAACGCTTTCAGGAAGGATCAAGAGTTTTGACAAGTTTTCGGTGATGCTCGATGTGGGCGGACAGGATGTTTTAATATTTAAGCACTCGATTTCCACAATTTCACAGGAACGAAAGTCGGATTCGAATTAGTCAATCTTGCGCGGAAAATTCATTACTTTTGAAGGGATTGACGGAAGCGGAAAATCCACGCAGTTACGCATGCTCGCGGGAGCACTGCGTCAGCGTTCGGTCGATTGCTTGACCACGTGCGAACCGGGCGGCACTCCGCTGGGCCGACGCCTGCGCGAAGCCTTTCTCGAAACCGAAGAAACCGTGGCTCCTATAGCGGAGCTGCTTCTTTTTGCGGCCGACCGCGCCCAGCACGTCGAACTCCTTATAAAACCTACGCTTAACGAAGGCCGCACGGTTATCTCGGACCGCTACGCCGACGCGACCTTTGCTTATCAGGGCGCCGGCCGCGGCTTTCCTGAATCGACCGTCAACCAGATAATCGAGCTTGCGACCGGCGGCCTAAAGCCGGACCTTACGCTCTTTTTCGATATTTCGGTCGAGAACGCGCTCGGCCGTATGCAAAAACGCGGTGAATCGGGCGAACGCGTCAACCGGATGGACGTAGAGACTGCGGATTTTTATGCAAGGGTCCGCACGGCCTATCTCGGCATCGCCGAACGCGAGCCCGAAAGGTTTATCGTGATCGATGCAAACCGCTCGGTCGAAGAGATCCAAGCCCGCGTCGTCGAGATCGTTTCGCCGCTTATCGACTTTGCCGATAAAGCGGCGACCTAAAACTACTTTTTAATGTTCGGCAATATCATCGGAAATGAAGATGTTAAGGCGACGCTGCTTCGGCTAAAGGCGAACGGCCGCATTCCCAACGCGATGATCTTTGCGGGGCCGGACGGCGTCGGGAAGCGATTGTTTGCGCTTGAGGTTGCCCGTTCGCTGGTTTGCAAAGCTGAAAGCAATGGTGCCTGCGGCGAGTGCCAGGCGTGCATCCGCGTCGGACAGTTCGAGTTTCCAAAACCCGACGACAAAGACGCGTTTAAAAGAGTAATCTTCAGCCGCCACATCGATGTCGGAATGGTCATCGCCCACAACCGCAACATCCTCGTAGA
>JABFSB010000207.1 GCA_013140875.1 Acidobacteriota bacterium | reverse complement strand
CGGTAAGATCGATTCGGTTCAGGTCATTTACAATATTTTCGACCAAAATCCGGAGGATGACCTGTTCCCCGCCTGCCGGGAAATGGACGTTGCCGTAATTGCCCGCGTCCCGTTCGATGAGGGCACCTTGACCGGCACCTTAACGAAAGATACTACTTTTCCGGCCGACGACTGGCGCCACGGCTATTTCACGCACGAAAATCTCATTCCCAGCGTTGACCGTGCCGAGGCCCTGCGGTCTCTGATCCCCGACGGATCATCTATGGCCGAGCTAGCCTTGCGCTTTATCCTCAGCGAACCCACCGTCAGCACGATAATTCCGGGCATGCGCAAGATCGGAAATGTCGAGTCGAACATTGCCGCCAGCGATGCCGGGCCGCTTCCGGCCGATCTGATAAAGCAGCTAAGGCCGCACCGATGGGTCCGTAAACCGGCCCGGTGGTCGGACTAAATCATATCGTGACTGTGTACGAGCGAGTGCCCCCGATTCGTGTTGCGGCTTCCCTTTGGCTTTTACTTTGCGGCCTTCGCGAGCTTTGCGTGAGGAAAAAGAGGTTGTGTACGAACAAATCTTGACATAAAAGTAAAGGCTGATATAAGTTATAGGCTTAATTTCATAAAGCAATTATCGGGTAATTTTGACAACGTAAGACTGGAGGTCATTGTTGATGAAACTGCTGCGTCCTGCTTCTCCTTTTCTTGTTGTACTGATCGCCTTTGCGATGTTTGGACCCGTCGTCCGCGCGGACAGCGGTCAACGCAACTTCTCGGACTCGATTTCGGGTTGGGAAGAGTTAACCGGTTATTACGACACCGCCAATGGTGTCGCGCCCCTCGACCGTACCTACGATTTCTACGCCGATCACGGAAAAGGCATTACGACCTACATCGTCCGGACACCGACGGACGGCGGAATCAAGGAAGACATACCTGCCAAGTTCCGCGATCGTTATGAGAAATGGAAGACCGAGTTGCTCTCAACCCAATACGGCCGTGATCAGTGGGACAAATATTCCGCGAATAAAAACTTCATACTTACGATCGTCGTGACCGGCGACCGAAAAAAGGGAGCCGGAACGGATAAATTCTTATGGGACGATGAAGGAAAGTTTGTCGGGGCAACCATCACGCTTGGTGCTGATTTGGATGAAGGCTATCCGAATCCTATCTACTATCCGGTTTTGAACTCGCTTTCATCGGACACGAATTCCTATTCGATCAGCGGCCGTATTCTTGCCGCGACCAAGCTCTCGCACGAGATCGGCCATGTCAACCAGGCCGCAACCGCAAATATGAAAGCTCTTCAGCTCCAGAACAAGCTGATGCCGGAATATATTTCTATCTTTCTAAAAAACGGACTGAATACGAAAGACAAGAAGCTTGTCGATCTGGCAACGCAAATGGGCGGGACGCCGGTCGAGATCTGGGAAAGCCGCGAGTATTGGAGTGAGGTAAACGCTATGCTTTACCTGAACGGCAGGATCGGCAAGGAAGATTTTTACTGCCATGTCTTTAACAAGATAAGACGAAATCTCGAAACATATGCTCGCGAATACGAGCCGCGTTTCGGGCAACGCCCAGAATTTTCCGGCTCGCCTTGCTGGAAATAAGAATTACGAATTCGCCTGCTCCGATTCCGGAAAATGTATCCAGCTTCCGGAGAAATCCTTACGGGTATATGCTCCCGCGTTAGGATGCTGCAGCGGATGATTTTCTTTTTCTTCCCACGGACCAATATAGTATTCGCCGAGCGGCAAGCCTACTCCCGCACCCATTAGGCCGGGCGGTGTCCGGTCGAAATATCTTCGCCAATATTCCTCCGACCAAAATATCGCGCAATAGTCGAGCCCGACATATTCGTCGATAAAAATATACCCCTTCTCGATTAAATTCGGCCATATATAGCGCACACAGGTTTCAAGGCTCAGCTCGAGGTCGACATCCAGAAAAGCAAGTAAAACGGGCGTGTTGAGATTAGGAAGAGTTTCGTTGAACCATCCTTTCACAAACTCGCAGCATTCGATCTCGCCATAGCGCTCGATATTGGCTTTAACGTCTTCGAGCGAGCCGCAAAAGTCGCCCTCGTTGTAAACGCCCTGGCGGTCCGCGTCTTCGCTGGCCGGAAGCCCTTCGAATGAATCAAAGATCAACAATTTTCGATTTGTAAGTTTGCAGATCATCGAAAGATTGGCGGAGCTTCCACCCCGCCAGCTTCCGCATTCAACAACATCTCCCACAATTTCCGGTGGCGTTTCCAGTATTTTCAGGCCCATCGCTAAATGCGATTTATACGACGTCCCGGTGGGAATCCGAAACTTGTTCAGGAACATCTTGAAACCAAGACTAAACTTTCGGAAAAATGACAACTTATACGCGGGATGAATGGTCTTCGAGTTCAGGATGAAATAGATCGCGATCGGGGCAGTACAGGCATAATAGAGCTTCAATATAGAACGGTACATAGTACGAAAGGTCTCGTTAGAAGAAGGAGATTCCGAGTCAAATACCAATCATACACGTTACGGCAAAGCCTTCAAAATCGGGGACAAATTGAGGTTCACAATAAGTTTTACCTCAACAGCGCCATTGCGCTCCAAAGCGCGGCGGCCTGGCCGTGGAGGTCGCCGGTCGCACGCCCACGGTCCATATAATATTGCACCGAAAACCCTTTGTTGGTACCGATACAAACGTCCGTGACGTTGGCCTCGGCATCGATGTGCTTTACCAGCCCGAGCCACGCTTTCCTTGCGGCGGGGCCGTAGGTTTTCTTATTGAGCCAGCCTTGTTTCACGCCCGTAACAAAAGCGAAGGTGAACATTCCGGTTCCGGACGTTTCGGCCCACGATTCGGGATTATCGAGAAGCTGCCTCCAGAGTCCGTCTTCGGCTTGATACTTTAGCAGCGAGGCCATCATTTTGTTGTAACCTTCGACGATGCGTGGCCGCATTGCGTGTTTTTTCGGTAAATTCAGGAGAAGCTCGGTCATGCCCGCCGCCTGCCAGCCGTTCCCCCGGCCCCAATAAAATTGGGCATCGGGGGCGTGAAAGAACAAGCCGTTCGGCTGCTGGAGTTTATCGAGGTAGGACGCCATCGTCTTGGCCGCGCGGTCAAGGTATTTTGTGTCCTTCGTCGCCCGAAACGCCTGTATCTGAACGGCGGTGATCATATACATATCATCGATCCAGTACCTGGCTTCCGCCGTAATGCCGTCATCAGTCACCTTGCTCCACTGTTTGTCGGCCAAACTCCGGCCAAAAGTCAGGTAACGAAGGTCTTTATTTTGCTGATATATCTCAAGGGGGACGATGCCGATGACCCTGTAATCGACGTGGGCCGCTGGCGAAATGTTCTTTTCGCCTTCGGGTGTCAAAAACCGGTCGAACTTCTGGACCAGCCGGGTCTGCAGTTCTTTATTTTTTGTCGCTTCGACGACGTTCAGAGCGCCGTACCAGGTACAAACCTCAGGGTAGATGAGGAACGGCCGTTTGCCCGACTGAAACTCAAAATCGCGCTTCGCCCAGTTTTCAGCCAGCCGCGTCCCTACTTCCTTCGGCGACGAGCCGTCGGGCCATTTTCCGAAATACTCCGACTGGCCAAACGCTTTCGTTGCCATGGCACACGCTGCCGCGAAAAGGCAAAAACTCAAAAACCCTCTCGATCGTTTGCTCATAAATAAAAAACCCTCAATTAAAGTATGGTGGTAAAGCGGTTAACCGTGATTCGAAAATGTTAACAATTTAAGATACCGCGTGCAACGATTTTCTAAGCAGGATTACGCCCAATAATTCCTGTCCAGTGACCTATAATTGATCGCCTCACTGATGTGGGTCGGCTCGATCCCTTCACATTCGGAGAGATCGGCTATTGTCCGGGCGACTTTTAGTATTCGATCATGAGCCCGTGCGGAAAGGCCCTGTTTGAACATCGCTTTTTCGAGAAGTGCCTCGCACTCAGCATCGAGCGCACAGTATTCGCGGATCTGTTTTGGCGACATCGCCGAATTCGAGTAAACGCCGTCGCGTCCCAGCCTTAGATTTTGTGCCTCGCGTGCTTTTATCACCCGTTCGCGGACCTGCTGTGAGGTTTCGATATCTTCGACATTCTTTCCACGAAGTTCGTTGAATTTGACCGCCGGAACGTCTATGTGGATGTCGATGCGGTCCATCAACGGCCCGGATATTTTCCCGACATACCGCTGGATTTGCATCGGCGAACAGGTACATTCTCTGGAAGAGCCAAAATACCCGCACGGACACGGATTCATGGAAGCAACAAGGGTAAAACTGGATGGGAACGTAAGCGAACTCGCCGCACGCGAAATGGTTACCTGCTTGTCTTCCAGAGGCTGCCGGAGGACCTCTAAAACGCTGCGGTCGAACTCAGGCAACTCATCCAGGAAAAGCACTCCCAAATGCGCGAGGGACACTTCGCCCGGCCGCGGGATCGAGCCGCCGCCTATCAGTCCGGCGTGCGAGACCGTGTGATGAGGCGATT
>JABFSB010000046.1 GCA_013140875.1 Acidobacteriota bacterium | reverse complement strand
GGTAGGGAGTGTGCCTGATAGGGTCTCAAGTCTGGACCGTTTGCGATTTGGTCGGACTCAAAGCCCGGAGACTCGAATTTAAAAGAGGCACACTCGCTACCGCTCGTGTTTCTGCCTCTGGTTTGCTTTAATTTACAAACTTGATTGTGACCGAAAATTTAGCTCCAACTGTAATGAAATTCGGCGGCACGTCGGTAGGCGACGTGGCCGCGTTCGAGCGCGTTTTTCGGATCGTTTCTGCACAAATAGAAAAGCGGCCGGTCGTTGTTGTTTCGGCGATGACGAAGGTCACGGACGCTTTGCTGAACGCGTTCGAGATGGCGAAGAAGGGTGAGTTTGCCGAGGCGATTGCGTCGCTCGAACCGCATTTTGAACGACACGTTTCGGTCGCAGAACACTTTATTCCTAAGGGTTCGTCAAATCTCTTCGATGCCGAGCTGCAGTTTGCACGCGACGAACTTTCGGACCTGCTTATGCGGACATCGCGCCGGTCGCTGCCGCTTTCGATGCTCAAAGACGCGATAGTTTCTTACGGAGAACAGCTTTCGTCCCGATTGTTGGCTGAGGTTTTGAAGGCGAAGGGCGTGAATGCCCGGCAGATGGATTCGCGGCGTCTGGTCGTGACCGACGATGAATTTGGGGCGGCACAGCCGATCTGGGAAGAAACGCGAGACCTGGTGCGGCTTGACCTGCAGCCCGCGATCGCGTCGCGCGAAGTGCCGGTGATGGGCGGGTTTATCGCCGCGAACCGTGCCGGCGAAACAACCACGCTCGGCCGCGGCGGTTCTGATTATTCAGCGGCCTTGGTCGCGGCCGCGCTGAACGCTAGTGAACTGCAGATCTGGACCGACGTGACTGGCGTGATGACCTGCGACCCGCGCATCTGCGGCGAAGCGCGAACGATTCCGGTTCTCTCTTACGAAGAAGCGGCCGAGTTGGCGTATTTCGGAGCGAAAGTTTTGCATCCGAAAACGATCAAGCCCGCCGTCGATCACGGCATTCCGGTCCGCGTCTGCAACACGTTCGAACCCGACGAGATCGGCACGATGGTGCTCGCCGAATCGGGCGAGTCGCCGAACAAGATCAAATCGATCGCCCACAAAAAGAACATCACGATCTTGCGGATCACATCGGCCCGAATGCTCGGAAGCTACGGATTCATGAGCGCCGTTTTTCAGGTGTTCGAACGGTATCGCACCGTTATCGATGTCATTTCGACATCAGAAGTTTCAATCGCCCTGACCCTCGACAACACCGCCGAGATCGAAAAGATCGTGGCTGATCTGTCACGCCTCGGCGACGTCGAATCCGAACCCGGCTACGCGGTCATTTGCGTTGTAGGCGACGGCCTGCGAGCCTCGACCGGTCTCGCGTCGAAGATTTTTTCGACCATCGACGACGTGAATATCGCTCTCGTTTCGCACGGAGCTTCGAGCGTGAATCTGACGTTTGTAGTGAAAGAAGATGTTGCGGCCAACGTTATCAGAAAGCTGCACACAGACTTCTTTTGATGTGGTAAACTGTGGGCAGGGGCGATACTTTTATGTCAGTGACTGTTGAAATTTTGGACGCGGAAAGCTTGAATCGGGTTAGAAAGTTGCTTGGGGTGAATGACGACGCTGAAGCGGTCAAGCTCTCAATCGAGAAGACGTTGAGCGCTTTCGAACCCGAAGGGACAAACGAGTCTCATGATTTCGATGATGAAGATTGGGATGCACTGTTCGCTCAGCCAATGATCCCGTCCAGTGTAATTGACGAAGCTATCCGTAAAGAAAGAGAATGATTTGAAATATGTCATTCTGGGACACAAGCGCGATAGTACCTCTGTGCGTTAATGAAGGCCGTTCACATTCAGCAAGAAGATTGTGGCGGCTTTTTGACGAGCATTATGTCTGGTACGAGACTGCCGTCGAGATCGAATCCGCATTTGCTCGATTAGAACGGGAAAGCAAGCTGATCGCCTCTGCTTCCGCCGTCGCGCGGAAACAGCTTGCGAAGGCCGAATCGAATTGGAGCCCCGTGGAAACTACGAGCCGAAGTATCGAACTTGCCCGCAATTTTCCGCGACAGCACGGACTCAGAGCGTTAGACAGTCTTCAGCTTGCCGCCGCACTTGTTTCCTGCAACGAGCTTCCAAAGAATAGAAACTTCGTTTCCGCCGATAGCCGCCTCCTAAAGGCTGCTGAGGCCGTCGGCTTTACCGTTTATGACATCTCGTGATGCACTCCTATTTCTCCTTCTGGCTCTTGTCATGACGTTAGGGTTAGAGGCGTGCAGAAGCGGAGGTCCCGTTGTTCAGCAGAGGTATCCTCAGTCCACATTCGTATCCCGCGAAGGCGAGCTCGATGGAAAGAAATTTCGATACCGCGTGTATATCACTCCTGACCTGAAACCGGGAGAACGATCACCCGTGATGCTGTACCTACACGGAGCCGGAAATCGCGGCGACGATAATGAAAGTCAGCTCAATGGGCTCGCAGATGTGATCCAGCGAAACCGCGAAAGAATCAATTTCATAGTCGTTGTTCCGCAGTGCCCGGCTGATCGGTTTTGGGATGAGCAAATGATCAATCATGCCGTCAAAGCGATGGACGACGTGGTCACGGAGTTTCACGGGGATAGCGACAGGCTCTACGTCGCAGGTTTTTCGCTCGGAGGATTTGGTGTCTGGAGCACGGCAGCAATGTTTCCGGAAAGGTTTGCCGCAATTGTGCCGATGTCCGGACGGGTTCTGCCTCGGTTGGCGGAGATGAAGAGTGTAGCTCCGATGGTTGCAGAACTTGCACGGTCCAAAGAGCCGTACAAAGCATTCGCCGAACGTCTCGGAAATATTCCGATTTGGATCTTTCACGGAAGTGCCGACAGGGTCGTCGCGCCGGACAACTCGCGCCGAATTGCCGAAGGCTTGAAAGCCGCGGGTTCGACTAATGTAAGATATTCCGAGATCCCTAATGCGGGGCACGAGCCCTTAGGATTTAATGAGCCAGAGCTTTTCAGTTGGCTCGCCGAACAGCGACTCTCAAAACGATGAATGTTTTTGAACTTACTACCGCGCTGATGTCTGTCCCGTCCACCTCCGGCGAAGAAGAGGCGGTCGGGTTTTGGCTGCGGGATTACTTGGAGTCACTTGGATGGACGGTTGAGCTGCAGGCGGTTTCCGACAATCAGAACAACGTGATCGCGACGCTGAACGACACGCCACGGGTTTGGTTTTCTACGCATATGGATACGGTTCCTCCTTTTATTCCGCCGACGGAGGATGACGAGAAGATCAATGGCCGCGGGGCTTGTGATGCGAAGGGTATAATCGCAGCTCAAATATGTGCCGCCAACATATTAAAGAACTACGTAGATCCGAGCTATAAGGACATCGGGTTGCTTTACACGGTTGAGGAAGAGCGGGCTTCGACCGGGGCGAAGGTCGTGAACAATCACCCGCTGGCGGCGAAGTGTGAGTACATGATCAATGGCGAGCCGACGGATAACGATGTTGCCATCGGGTCGAAGGGAACGTTCAGACTAATTATCAGAACCAGCGGAAAGGCGGCGCATTCGGCGTATCCGGAAGAGGGTGAGTCGGCGATAGAGAAGCTGATCGATATCCTGGACGACATTCGCAACGCAGAATTTCCGAACGATGAATTTTTCGGCGAGACGACCGTGAATATCGGCACGATCGGCGGCGGGCTTGCACTCAACATCATCCCACCGAAAGCTGAGGCAGGGCTCGCTATTCGTTTGACGACAAAACGTAAACCGGTTGAAAAAGCCTTACGTGAAATCGTCGGCGACCGGGCTGAGATTGAAATACTCTCTTTCAGCGAACCCGTGCGGATGCTTGAGGTCGACGGCTTCAAACAAAAGGTCGTGCGGTTTACCACTGACATTCCGCACATGCCGAACTGGGGCACGCCGCTTCTGCTCGGGCCGGGATCGATACTCGTCGCTCATACGAAGGACGAGTTTGTATTGAAGAAGGACCTTGAGACGGCGGTTGAGCTTTACGTCGAACTGGCCAAGCAACTGCTCGCTAGACCGGCAAAAGCGCAAGATCGATCTTTGGCATAGCGCCTTTGCGGGAAGCTACGAAACCGCCGACGCGGTTCGCGAATTTGTTGGTATCTTCGATGTCCCACTTACGCAAAAGGCCGTGGGTCAGTGCTGCGGTAAACGCGTCGCCTGCTCCGATGGTGTCGATCGCGTTGATCTTAATGCCGGATGAAATCGCCACGTTTTCGACGGAAACGAGAATGCTTCCTTCACCACCGAGCGTTACGCAGGCGGTTTCGATTTCGAATTTATTTTTTAACCCGATGAGTTTTGAAACCTCGTCTTTGCCATCGATCCCGAACATTTCGGCGATCAGTATAAGTTCCTCGCGGTTGAGCTTTAGGACGTTTGCAAGATCGAGCGAGTCGTTCAAAAGCTCAAAAGAAAAATAATCGAGCCGCAGGTTTACGTCGAATATTTTCAGGCAAGTCGGTGAGACGCTGTCGAGCATTTTACGGGTCGTTTCGCGTGATCTTAAATCTCGCTGCGCAAGTGTTCCGAAGCAGATTGCGTCGCAGTTTTGAGCAAGATCAAGCCAATCTTCCGTAAGTTGCAGATTGTCCCACGCGACGTTTTGTTTTATGTCGTAAGACGGAATCCCTTTATTTAGCTCGACCTCGACGCGGCCGGTTGGATAGTCAGGATCGATCTGTATTTTCCCGCTTGCGGCACCGCATTTTGCAAGTTCCGTGATCAATTCATCGCCGTCGGGATCGCTGCCGACGCGGCTTGCGATGACGGTGGCGTCGCCGAGTTTTTTTGAAATGTACGCAAAATTTGCCGGAGCTCCGCCGGGCATCTTTCCCGTGGGCAGCACGTCCCACAGCACCTCGCCGATACCGACGATCGTGAATTGGCGACTGTCTGTTTTGTGGTGTATGGTTTCAGTCAAGCTTCCTGATCGTATCTCTTTTCTTCTTATTCATCTTATTCCAGGGAAAGAAGCATCTTTAACCACCGAAGAAGATGAAAAAGATGAATCAGAAGAAAACACAACGGATTCTTATGAAAAGACTCATTCTTTCGGCAACGATTTCAACTCTACTCTTTATGCTCGGGTGCGGAGGTGCGAACAATACGGCCGCTCCTGAAAAAAAGGCCGGCGATCCGAACAAGAAGATCCTGATCGGATTTTCAATGGACACGTTAAAGGAACACTGGACAAAAGACAAAGAGCTGATCGAGAAACGGGCGGCCGAACTCGGGGCCGAAGTTATAACAACGGTCGCGGACAGCAACGACGAGAAGCAGATACAGCAGGTCGAGACTTTATTGAGCCGCGGGATAGACGTACTGATAATCGCGCCGCACAACAGTCTGATCGCGGCGACGGCGGTTGAAAAGGCTAAGAAACAAGGCGTGTTTGTGGTGAGTTACGACCGGATGATCCAGAGCGACGCGCTCGATCTGTTTGTGTCGCACCTGCATTCAACCGCCGGGCGGATGCAGGCCGAATATGCGTTAAAGGCCAAACCGAGCGGCAATTATATTCTCGTCTACGGAGCACCGACCGACAACAATGCGTTGATCATGAAGGAAGAGCAGGGCAAAGTTTTGAAACCGGCGGTGGACAGCGGTGCAATTAAGATCGTTGCCGATCAGCATGCGGTCGAGTGGTCGCCGGAGGCGGCGTTGAAGATTGTCGAGAACGCGCTGACGAACAATAAAAACGATATAGCCGCAATAGTTTGCTCAAACGACGGAACGGCGGGCGGTGCCGTACAGGCTTTGAAATCCCAGGGGCTGATCGGGAAAGTTATCGTCACGGGAATGGATGCTCAGATCGACGGGTTGCAGCGGATCGCACAAGGCGAACAGTCGATGACGGTTTACAAGCCGCTCAAACCGCTTGCCTATGCCGCGGTCGAATCCGCGGTCAAATTGGCGAAGGGCGAAAAGGTCGAGACGACGCAGACGATGAAGGCCGTCAATAAAGAAATACCTTTCGTTTTCATCGAGCCGAAGGTGATCGAGCAATCGAACCTGATGGACATAGTTCGCGACGGCTACGAAGAATACGACCGCATTTTCGCAAACGTGCCGCCGGACAAAAGACCGCCCAGGAATTAAATTCGCGTTCTGATTTGAGCGGTCGGCAATTTTCTTATTCCTCTTATTCTTCCCCTTCCGTGGTCAGTTTTTTAACCACGGACGGGGAGGAATAGGAGGAAGGAAGAGGAGAAGAAGAAAGAAGAGGAACTTCAAAATTGACTCAACCTGGGACGCTGCGAAGGGTCGATTTCGGACTACTTCCAGATCGACCGAAGCGGCCAGCCGCGTGCCTTAACTATTCGGGCATTTCCCGCGGCTGCAACGAGGGAAAAATCGTTCAAAGTTTCTGATGGAAAGAAAGTGTCGGTCATCGCGACCGTTCCGTCGTCTGCTATCAACTCGACCGACGCTGCGTCGAAAATCACGTGCAGCTTTACGGTCGAGTCGGTGTTTATGCGCGGAGCATAATGACGGCCTTTGATGAAATCCTTTGAAAAGCTTGAGTCCCCCGCACTTATCCGGTCGGTGAAAAATCTTTTCCCCGCCGCCTCGAAACCGACGACCATCTTTTCGCCTTTCGCATTTGCAGCCTCGATGCCGAATTCGCCCGCTGAAGACTTCGTGAGATCGATCTCGACGGTGATCTCGGCCATCGGTTCACCGGCTTTGCCGAGTGGAAGTTTACTGTCGGCGTTTTTGTTTTTGAGATTGAAAAACTCAGCCGAACGCAACGCGGCGGTTTCAGGCGAGAATTTTTGAACGATGCCGATGCCTTCCGAAGTTTTCCTAAGGCCGAGGTCGCGCGGCAGCGTCATCGCGCTTCTCCATGGAGCGGTCGGCACTTTTTGCGCGTATTCCCAATTGCTCATCCAGCCCAGGAAAATACGGCGGCCGTTAGGAACGTTTCCCCACGTCACGCCGGCATAATTGTCGCGGCCGTGATCGAGCCAGCGGATGCGATCGGGCGGATCGTCGCTGCGAAAAGTTTTGCCGTCAAAGCTGCCGACAAAATACTGCGTCGCCGAACCGCCCATCGGCGCACCCGGATTTATGCTGACCAGCAGCACCCATTTTGTTTCGTTCGTGCCCTCGACTTTCAGCGGAAACAGGTCGGGACATTCCCAAACGCCGGTCTGGGCGCCGACGCCCTCGCCACCGAATCTTCCGGCAAGCGTCCAGGTTTTCATATCCGCCGATTCATAAAACCTTATGTGATCGCCGACCGCCAGCGAGACGATCCAGCGCTTTGCCGGCTCATGCCAGAAAACTTTAGGATCGCGAAAATCGCGGAGTTTTTCGGGATTTGGGATGACCGGATTTTTGTCGAATTTTGACCACGTGCGGCCGTCGTCGCGGCTGACGGCGATCGCCTGATATTGATAATCGGTGCGGCCGGCTTTGTCGCCTTCGGGATCGTGATACGTGAACATTGCGATCAGCGGCGTGTTCGACGAGTTTTTGAATCCGGCCGAATTATTTTTGTCCGCAACCGCACTGCCCGAAAAAATATAGCCCAGTTTGTCCGGCTCAAGCGCGATGGGCAGGTTCTTCCAGCGGACCAGATCGCGGCTGACTGCGTGCCCCCAATGCATCGGGCCCCAGACCGTGTCGTTCGGATAATATTGGTAGAACAGATGGTACTCGCAGTTGTGATAAACCATCCCGTTCGGGTCGTTCATCCAGTTCGCGGGCGGCGAGAAGTGAATTTGCGGCCGATATTTTTCGCTGTACTGGCCGAAAATACCAACGGTCAAAAATGATAAGAGCGTGATCGCGATCGCTTGTCGACGCATAGAACCTCGATTTTTCATTCAGCGGAATTTCGGTAGTATATCTGAAAGCGGGACTAAACAATATGAAGATCGCACTTATCGGGTATGGCGCCATGGGAAAGCTAATCGGCGGACTAGCGGCGGAAAGGGGACACGAGATCGCCGCGGTCGTCGACGATGGCGACGCGGGCCTGTCGGCGGACCAACTATCGGCGAAGTTGAAGAATGCCGATGTGGCGATAGATTTTACTATTGCCGAAGCCGTGCGGCGAAATGTCGAGGCGTGCTTGCTGGCGAAGGTCCCGTTGGTCGAGGGAACCACAGGTTGGAACGACGAACGAGCTGTGATCGAGCAATTTGTTAAGGAAGGCGGCGGCTCGATGGTTTTTGGTGCGAATTTTTCTATCGGGGTAAATCTTTTTTACCGCATCGCCGATTTTGCGGCGGAGCTATTCGCAAAGTTTCCCGAATATGAGGTGTTTATAGAGGAACAGCATCATTCGAGAAAAAAAGATGCCCCGAGTGGAACGGCGTTGAAGATAAAGGAGATCGTTTCACAACATGTTGACGCAGGCGACATCGCGGCAACGCGGGCGGGCAATATCCCCGGAACGCACCGCGTTGGCTTTGACGGCCCGGCTGACCAGATATTGTTGGAGCATATTGCCCGTTCGCGTGAAGGCTTTGCCGCGGGAGCGATCCTCGCGGCCGAGTGGATAATTGATAAACACGGCTTTTATGATTTCGCGGAAATTATTGACCAGATCCTGAAGAAATGAGTTGAGCCGCCGCCGGGAATAAAACGACTACAATTGAACATCTTCTAGTTGTCACCGGCTTAGGTTGTTATTAACAAATCTCGATACAAATTTTCAGGAGTACAAAAAATGAAATCCAAACGGACCTTGATCGCACTATTTTTCGCGGCAGTTTTCACTCTTTTTTCGGCGTCGGCATCTTTCGCGCAGGACGCGATGAAAAAAGACGACGGCATGAAAAAAGACGATGCCATGATGAAAGACGATGGCATGAAGCATGAAGGAATGATGAAAGAGGACACGCGGCCGATAGTCGCGATCGTCAAAGCCGACTGGTGTCCTTATTGCAAACGCATCGATCCGGTCGTCAGCGGTCTTATGAAAGACTATTCGGAAAAACTGCATTTTGTAGTATTCGACGTAACGGACGAGAAAACGATAGCTGCGTCGAAGGAGCACGCCGATAAACTCGGGATGAGCAAATTCTTTGATGAATACAAAGGCAAGACCTCGTCTGTAGCCGTCCTGAAGGACAAAAAAATTCTCTATAAGACCTCCAACAACGGCGAACGCGAGGACTATGTCAAGGCCTTTGAAAAAGCGTTGAAATAGATCGGAACATTTGCTGTTGCAGCGCGAAAGGGATGTGGGTCCTTTCGCGCTTTTCTCGTTTAAATTAGGATTGAGCATAAGTGAGCAATCCCAGAGTAAAGATCTGCTGCATCGCCGATGAACAGGAGGCCGCCGATGCGATCTCGTTCGGTGCTTCGGCAATCGGCCTTGTCGGTGCGATGCCGTCCGGTCCGGGGCCTATATCGGATGCGGAAATATTGAGAATTGCCAAGACCGTGCCGCCGCCGATCGCCACGTTTTTGTTGACCAGCCGACAAACCGCGGAAGGCATAATCGAACATTATTACCGCACGAAGACCAACACGATCCAGATCGTCGACGAGTTGATCGAAAATGACTATACGGGTCTTCGGGAGGCCTTGCCGCATATAAAACTGGTGCAGGTCATACACGTTATGGACGAAGAGTCGGTCGACCAAGCGGCGGAATTAGCCGAGCACGTCGACGCGATATTGCTTGACAGCGGAAATCCGAAATTGGCGGTGAAAGAGCTTGGCGGCACGGGCCGAAGGCATGATTGGCAGCTGAGTCGAAAGATCGTCGAAACATGCGGCAAGCCGGTTTTTCTGGCCGGCGGCTTGAACGCGGAGAATGTGCGCGAAGCGATCGAAACCGTACAGCCGTTCGGGCTCGATCTTTGTTCGGGTGTAAGGACGGACGGGAAATTGGATCTTCGGAAGCTGGACGCGTTCTTTAGCGCGGTGAATTAGTTGGGCTGCACAAATTAGGAGATGCTCCCTACCGGTCGCGTTTCCGCCGTTGGCCGATGAATTCTGAGGGAGCGAGCCAGCCGGTGCGGTCGGTGGAATAGCCTCCGCCGGGACGGTTCCAGTCGCGCGAACTACGATCACGAATTTCAAAGTGCAGGTGGCATAGGTATCTTCCGTTTGCGCTACCGACCTTGCCGATTTGTTCTCCCTTCTGCACCTCGTCGCGCGTTTTCAGCATTTCCTGTAAATGCCCGTATAATGTTTGCACCTCTGTACCGTCAGGCAATTGGTGCGTGATTATCAGAACGTTTCCCCAGCCGGCACCAGCGTCCGCCGCGAATGTGATCTCGCCATTTGCAGCAGCATAAACCGGTTCGCCGCAGTCGGTATTTCCACCAGAGTTTTTATTCCAGTCTTCGCCGAGATGATCTTGCTCGCCGAATTTGAGAGCTTGGTACCATTCGTCCTTGTCGTCTTTAGCGGCTGTAAGCGTTTCCTGTTTTCCGACCGGATACGCAAAACTTTCCGCCAGGGGAATTTCTTTCATCGAGGCAGGAGGAGGTTTCGGCGGATTGTACGGATCTGACGGCGTTTCAGCCCGGTTGCAGGAGATGCTGAAGACAAGAACTGCAAGGATTATAGCGGCAAAGATTCGCAACGGTTTTGTAAGTGTCAGAACGATGAGAATATACTTAACAGTGAAAGTATAACCTGCATGACTACAAAAGTTGACTGGATGCGCGGGTGCGCGACTGCTTTAGTGACGCCGTTTCGGAAGGACGGGTCCATCGACGAGGCTTGTTTTCGTTCGCTTGTCGAGCGACAGGTGAACAACGGCGTTCGGCTTCTCGTACCGTGTGGAACCACCGGTGAGAGCGCAACGATGTCGGAAAGTGAGCGACTTCACGTTATTCGAATGACAGTCGAGGTCGCGAAAAAACTTAAAGGACGAGTTATCGCCGGAACCGGCAGCAACAACACGGCGGCGACGATCGATTTCACCAGGAAAGCGCGTGAAGCCGGGGCCGATGCGGCGCTTATCGTCGCTCCCTATTACAATAAGCCGACCCAGGACGGCTTGTTTGCCCATTTTTCCGAGATCGCACGGTCGGTAAAAAGTTTTCCGATAATGCTTTACAATGTTCCGTCGAGAACCGCGTCGAATATTTCGGCCGAGACAACGCTTAAGCTTGCGGCGAAGCACGAGAATATCGTCGCGACCAAGGAAGCTTCGGGAAATTACTCGCAGGTGATGGAGATCATCAAAAACCGGCTGAAAAATTTCAAAATATTTTCGGGCGATGACGCCTCGGCCCTGGCTTTGATCGCACTCGGAGCGGATGGGCTGGTTTCGGTCTGTGCTAATGAGGTTCCAAAGGAAACATCTCGAATGGTCGAGAAAGCCCTGGACGGAGCATATACCGCGGCACGCAAGCTGCACTATCAGCTGTTGCCCCTGATGGAAGCGAATTTTATCGAATCTTCGCCCGCCCCGTGCAAGTTTGTTATGAAAGAGATGGGTCTGTTGGAAGAAAATCTGCGGCTTCCATTGGTGTCGGTCACAAAAGAGACGCAAGTAAAACTAAGAACGATAACGGAAGCATTGCGTGGCCGCGCTGCTGCGGTCTGAAATTAGAACAAGAGCGTAAAGTAAAACCCGAGCATCCGGAGAAATGAACTTTTAATGAAGGTTGAAATAGGTAATCCCGCACCTGACTTTGAACTTACGGCAAACACCGGTGAAAAGTGGCGGCTTTCGGAACAGCGTGGAAATGTTATTGCGTTGCTGTTCTATCCGGGAGACGAAACGTTGGTTTGTACAAGGCAGATGTGCTCGATTCGGGAGCACTGGGAAGATTATCTGCGGACAAAGGCGACCGTGATAGGTATCTCGCCCGGTTCGCCTGAAGAGCACAGCGCATTTGCCGAAAATCACCGCTTGCCGATACATCTGCTTGCCGACGAGGACGGCTCGGTCACCGAGGATTATTGTTCGCACTGGCTTTTCCCGACTTTTTTCATGCGGGCGATCGTGATCGTCGACGCGAAGGGAATTGTCCGAACTAAGCGTTCAATGCTGCGGGCATTTCGCCCGACGGACCGGTCGGTTATCACGGCGATCTATTCGGCCCGCGGCGACGATCTGGAAGAACGTTACGCCAGAATCAAATCAAATGTTAAATCGAAATGAGTGCGGAGCCGAAAAATGAGCCTGCGGGAAAAAATCGACGAAATGTTTGCAAAGACGGAGTTCGACGCAAGCGATCGTGCCTTATATGAAGAATTCAAAACCGCGCTTCGCAGGGGCGAGATAAGGTCGGCGGAACGTAATTCTGATGGAGAATGGCACGCAAACACCTGGGTAAAGCAAGGCATCCTTCTCGGTTTCCGAATGGGCAAGATGGTCGAGATGTCCAAGCCGACCGAGACTCTGCGGTTTTTCGATAAAGATACATTTCCGCTGCGGCCGATGACGCTGGATGACGGCGTGCGGATCGTGATGGGCGGCTCGGCGATCCGTGATGGATCTTATGTGGCGCCAAGCGTGGTGGTCGTGCCGCCGGCATACATCAATGTCGGTGCTTATGTAGATGAGGGAACGATGGTCGATTCGCACGCGTTGGTCGGGAGCTGCGCACAGATCGGCAAGCGTGTTCACCTTTCAGCCGCCGCACAGATCGGCGGCGTGCTTGAACCCGCCGGTGCTTTGCCGGTGATCATCGAAGACGACGTTCTGGTCGGCGGAAACACCGGCGTTTACGAAGGCACGGTCGTCCGCGAAAAAGCAGTGCTTGCCTCGGGCGTTATTCTTACCCGCGCTACGCCGCTGTTCGATCTGCCGAATTCCCGCGTGATCAAATCAGAAGACGGCAAGCCGCTGGAAGTTCCGGCCGGAGCCGTCGTCGTTCAAGGCTCGCGAGAAATATCGTCCGGTTTCGGCAAGGAAAACGGCCTGTCGGTCTACTGTCCGATCATCGTAAAATACCGCGATGAGAAAACCGACGCATCGACTAAACTTGAAGACTATCTGAGATAGTGGGATTGCTGGAGAACAAATATGAATCGAGTAAATATAGGTTTTTGTCGTGGAATTATGGCTTTGTTGTTTCTGGGCATGGGCTTAGCCATCGGGGCCGAGGCTCAAACGCCGTCGCCGGCTCCGACTCTTCCGGCGGGCATGAAAGGCTCGGATGCGAACGACCCGAGAGCGAAGCTTTCGCCGGGCATGTACGACGCCGGAGAGGCCGCGGTCGGCCTTAAGCATCTGCTGCTGTTCAAAAAGCCGGATGCCTTTAAATTGGGAATTAATATTGATGATCCCAAGAACCAAAACGCTCTCGCCAGATTCGGTATTCCGGACATCTCGAAAGTTCCGCGGAACGATCTGCCGTACGTAAAAGATTTTGTCGAGGCAGGGTTCGACAACTCGGACCTGGCCTTTCAGGGAAAATACCTTTTTCAGGGTAACTATTACGGCGTCGGCATCTTTGACATCAGCGACCCGGCAAAGGCGAAATTGCTGACCGCAATGGTTTGTCCGGGAGGACAGGGTGATGTTTCCGTTTACAAGAACCTGATGTTCATGTCGGTGGAACAGACGAACGGAAGGCTTGACTGCGGCACACAGGGATTTCCTCCTCGTCCGGAAGGGCAGCGGGGGCCGCCGGCGGCGCAAAAGGACCGGTTTCGCGGGGTACGGATATTCGACATTACCGATATCACCGCACCGAAGCAGGTTGCCTTGGTTCAAACATGCCGCGGCTCGCATACGCACACGCTTGTGACCGATCCGAAGGACAAGGAAAACGTTTACATCTATGTTTCGGGAACTTCATTCGTACGTCAGGCCGAGGAACTTGACGGATGCTCGGGAGCCGCTCCGGACAAAGACGCAAACACCGCGCTTTTTCGAATCGAGGTAATAAAGGTGCCGGTCGCGGCGCCGCAAACCGCGCGCGTGGTATCGACGCCGCGTTTGTTTATCGACCCGCGGACAGGAGCTCTGAATGGCCTGAATAACGGCGGCAGTCACGATCAGAGTGACAAACAAAAACCTACCGATACAAACCAGTGTCACGACATCACCGTTTACTCGGAACTGGGCCTGGCGGCCGGAGCGTGTTCCGGCAACGGGATTTTATTGGATATTAAGGACCCGGTGAACCCGAAACGTGTGGACGCGGTAAACGATCCTAATTACGCCTATTGGCACTCGGCGTCCTTCTCGAATGACGGAAAAAAGGTCGTATTTACAGATGAATGGGGAGGCGGCGGAGGCCCACGCTGCCGTGCGACCGATCCGAACGTTTGGGGAGCCGACGCAATCTTCAATCGCGTAGGTGACAAGCTGGAGTTCGCGGCGTATTACAAGATGCCCGCCGCGCAAAGCGAAGTTGAGAATTGCGTTGCGCATAACGGCTCGCTTATTCCAGTTACGGGCCGCGACCTGAAAGTTCAATCGTGGTATCAGGGCGGCATCTCCGTGATGGATTTTACCGACGCGGCGAATCCGGTCGAGGTTGCCTATTTCGAT
>JABFSB010000197.1 GCA_013140875.1 Acidobacteriota bacterium | reverse complement strand
ATATTTTTTTAACAGCGTTACGGCTTCATCAAGATGTCCCGCCCGGCTTTGCAATCGGGCGAGCATATCTATCAGCGAAAGGTTGGTAGGGTTCGCGTAAACGGCCTGCTGCAAGGCGGTGATGGTTTTATTCGCCGACGCCGCGTCGGTGGAATCCACGACCTCATTAAGCATCGATATCGCTTCCGCGTTCTGAGCATCGTCGGCGATCAGTTCGCTCAAAAGAGATGCCGCCTCATCATTCTTTCCGGACTTTGCAAGGGCCGCGGCCAGCTTGACGGTCGCCGCTTCGGGCGCGAGACTTCCGCCGCCCATTCGCCTTTCGTAAAAGCCGTCCTCGATCGGCGGCACGGAAGATACCCATGATCGCAGGGCCCGTATCTGCTCCTCGGGTTGATTTCTGAGCTCGGCGAAAGCGCTGATGAACGCCCATGCCTCCGCATTTCGAGCATCGAGCCTTGCAACCTCGCGCCACTCCGCCGTTGCCTTGTCGGCAAAGGCCGTGTCCAAAGCGCCGTTATTCAGTCGGCTCTTGATCGTAAAAAACCGGGCGAGCAGACGATGAGCTCCGAAGTTCTGCGGATTTACCTTGACGGCTTGCGATGCCAGACTGATCGCCGCGTCGAGATCGCCGGGCGGCGTGGCAACCGCGATCTCAGCTAACGCCGTGTATGCTTCCGCCAGTGACGGGTCCAACTCAATGGCCCTTTGAAACGCGGGCTTGGCGAGCAGCATTTGGCTTGTTTTACCCGCCTGGCTCTGCAGCCGGTAGGTTTTCCAAATATACCTCTGACCTTCGAGCAATTTGGCGAAGGCCTGTTCGCGCCGCACTCGCGGATCGGTCGAATCAGGTGTCACGCCCGTCGCGGCCGAGGTAAAAGGCGTAGGGCTGGGCTGCGGATCTTGTCCCGAAACGGAAAGCAAACCAGCCAATAAGGCGGTGGGTGCCAATAGTAGCGGCTTTTTCATATTTTCGACTGAACCGATGTTGCGGCAAAACAAAAAGCGGCCCGTTTCGAACCGCTCTTTTAGGCAATTCCAATAGCAGATTCGTACTATTTCTTATCCGGGACCGTATTTGGCGCCGGAGCTTTTTGTGCCGGTGCCTGCTTCTGCGAAATTACGGTGGTCAGGGCCTGCGGGATCTGATTCACAAGAATATCGCCCTGATTTTCGATGATCTGATCGATCAGTTCGAATTTTTCTTCATCGAACTTGCTGGTCATCAGCACCCCGTTTTTGTCGATGGTCATCGGATAAATGCCGAAAAGCTGGTTCCTGAAATTCTGGAAGAACGACACGGATTCCGGCGGAACACAGGTGCCGGCCTTTTCAGAACTAACGACCGGGATCTCGGCACCGATCGTCTGAAGTTGCTCCTTCGACTTATCGACCCACGTGCTGTTCGGACAATCACTGATTATCTGCTGGAAATATCTCGCCGCCTGGTCGGTTTCTTCTTCCAGGACGTATGTGTTTGCGAGCTTGAACAGTGCCTCATCCTTAAAGCTGAAGTTCGGGTATTTTTCCAGTATCTCGCGATAACGCGACTGGGCACCTTTGAGACCGCCTTTACCCTGGCCTACCGACTGGGTGTAGTAATAATTTGCGATCAAAAGATTGTGGAGCCCGAGATTGTCCTGGACCTCATTCAAGCGTTTTTCCGCTTCAGGCTTTAAGATCGAGTTCGGATACTGTTGAAGCAATGCCTTTAATTTCGTCTCGGCCCGTTTTGCTTTGGTCGCATCGCGATCGGGAAGTCCGACCTGCCGCATTTCGGATTCGGCGATCTTAAGGATCACGCGGTCGGCCAGCGGATGAGTCGGGAAAAATGTGAGCCAGTCCTGATAAGACGCGACCGCCTGAATCAGGGCGCTGGTTGAGCCCTCAAGATAAAATGAATCCGCGACGGCCAGCTTGGACATCGGCAGATAAGGCGAATCGGGATACGTCGTAATGATCGTCTGGAACAGCAAACGGCCGACATCGTAGTTCTTTTTTCGCACTTCCCGTGTTGCAACAACAAAAAGCTCACGGTCACGGCCCGGCGTGACGCCGCCGATCAACTCTTCGTATTCGTCGGTGCCGCCGCCGCCGAATATGCCCAGAAATTTACCTTTTTTCTTTTTCTCGCGCGGCTTGCCGACATTGGATTCCGGGTTTGCCCGGGCCGAAGCTGTTTCTACAAGCACGGCGTCGGCACGGGTTTGAAGATCGGTGACCGATCCTTCCAGTTGATCGATCTCGCTTGCTTCGTATTTTTCCGAGCGATCCACTTTGCCGCGCAAACTGTTCACTTCGGATTGAAGCCGCGACGCCTCTTTTTCGATCGAACGCAGGCGATTGATCGGCGTGTCGAGGTTGGTCTTGTCATCCTTCGCGGTCTTGTCGTCCTTCACTTCTTCCTTCAAAACGGAAGCCGAGCTTGCGGCCGAACGCCGGATCGTCTCCAGCTTCTGCCTCATGACTTCAAGACGCGTTGCAATCGAACCGTCGCCCGGTTTCGCCTGTGCGTCGGCAAAACCCGTTAAAAGCGCCGACACGACGGCCAGAATGAAAAAATTTCTGATTTTGGAAAAATGCATAAATACCTCGATCAAACCCAAACGGTCGCCTTATCGATCAATTCTCTTACGGCTTCGGTCGGCGAAGGTTTGCCGTAGATGGCTGAACCGGCCACTAATATTTCCGCTCCGGCCTCGACGACCTCATGAATATTCGAAGCGTCGATTCCGCCGTCGATCTCGATCCTCGTCGAAAGCCGGCGGTCATCGATCATTCGCCTCAATCGTCTGACCTTGTCCGTCGACGTTTCAATAAATGCCTGACCGCCAAAACCCGGATTGACCGACATTATTAAAACAAAATCGGCAAACGGCAAAGCCTCTTCAAGAGCAACGAGAGGTGTACCCGGATTTATCGCAATGCCCGCTTTCGCACCCGCCGCCCGGATTGCCGAAAGCGTTCGATGCAGGTGTGCATCGGCTTCGACATGGACCGAAACCATATCGGCACCCGCTTTGACGAATTGCTCGGCATAAACACCGGGCTCGCTGATCATCAAATGACAATCGAGCGTCATCTTCGTCGCCTTTCGCAGCGATCTTACAACCGGTAAGCCGATCGTGATATTCGGCACGAAATGGCCGTCCATTACATCGACATGAAGTATTGTGGCCCCGCCATTTTCGACGGCCTGTATGTCGTCCGCCAGTCGGGCGAAATCCGCTGACAGGATCGAAGGAGCAATTTCAAACATTCGCTGATTTTCTTCCACTTTGTTGCAGACGTTCCGCCTTCGGTTGCACCGCTATTGAGGTTTTGGCTGGGTACGAATTCTTTGGTCCCGCGTCAAAGGCTTGCCCGGCGTGGCTTGCGGCTTTGCCCCGGATGTCGATGTATTCTTGTTTCCTTTGTCCTTATTTCCTTTGTCGGCCGGGTCTTTCACCGGGTCCTTCTTATCCGGGTCGCCGGACTTGCTGTTGGATTTATCGTCCGAATTCGAATTCGAGTTCGAATCTTTGCCGTTTACGTCCCGGGTCGTGTCAGCCTTCTTCCTGGTATTCGAATTCGTAGCTTTCGGCTTTTTCGGCTTATCGTCGATCATGTCCTTGATCTTGTCCGTATCGTCGGTTTCAAGATCTTTGATTAAGGACTTGGGCGTTTCTTCGCCTTCGGCTCCGGCCTTGCTGACGACCACAAAGATCATCTGTCCGGTTTTGACCGTTTCACCGGATTTCGGCAGTTGTTCCAACACCGTGTTCATTTTTTCGGTGCTGGGACGGTCCGCCCTCCGCTTGATCTTCAGGCCAAGGGCGGCAAGTTCCTTTTCGCTTTCAAAAAAGTCCTTGCCGGTAATTTCCGGTACCGTGATCTCGTTACCCGAAAGCGACATGTAAACCACGCCCGCCATAGCGCCCAAAAACGACGCAAGCAGCAGAGCCAGAATGGCTAACTTTCCAATCGCTGAAATTCCGGTTTTTACAAATCCCACGTTAGTTGACGCTCCGCAAATTCAAATTGAAATTGTAGCAGTTTTCGCCCAATGACGGTAGCCGCCGGAGCGTCCGTCACTGGCTCTACGACCTAATCACGCTTCTTAAACGCGGCGATGAAGAACCCGTCCGCTCGATCGAGATGAGGCATGATCCGGGCATACGAATCATCGCTCAGAAATCGCTCCGGGATCGAAGGCCTTATTTTTTCATAGTCCGCGTTACGCGAAAGAAAATCGTCCGCAACCGCTTCGTTTTCTTCGATCTCCAGCGAACAGGTCGAATAAATCAATCTTCCGCCTTTTTTCACAGATTTTGATGCATTTGCCAGTATCCGGCGTTGTTTGCTGGATAATTCGTCAAAATCAGCGGGAGCGATCGTGTATCGAATTTCCGGATTGTGACGTATCGTACCAGTACCCGAACACGGTGCGTCCACCACAACAACGTCGAAACTTTCGTCCGCAAAGGGCAGGCTCGTTTCGGCGTCATATTGAACAACCCGGACGCCGTCGACGCCTTGATTGACGCAGTTCTCCCTCAA
>JABFSB010000288.1 GCA_013140875.1 Acidobacteriota bacterium | reverse complement strand
TTATTGTATTCTCCCGCGACCGAAACGGTCACTTGCTTTGTCGTTTGACCGGGATCGAAGGTGAGCGTGTTCTGCTGGGTCGACGCATAGTCGGCCGGAGCGGTTGCCGTACCGTCAGCCGTCGAGTAAAACACCGTCACCGACTGGGACGACTGCCCCGCCAGCGATACAGTAAAGGTAAAAGGCGTTGTCCCCGCGTTGCCTTCGTTTTGCATGACGTTGTTGACCGAGAGTACGGGCGCATTGTCATTGTCCGCGATCGTCAGGATCGCGTTGATCGGCGATCCCAGGACCGCACCTCCGGTCGGACTTTCAAGGGCGAGAAAAATAGTCTCGTCGGCTTCATCGATGTTGTCGTCGTTGATCGGAATATTCACCGTCCTGGTCGCCTGGTCCGGCTCGAAGACAAGCGTCGTCCGGACGCTGGTGTAATCCCCTCCGGCAACGGCCGATCCGTCTACGGTGACAAAACGGACGGACACACCCTGCGAAAGGCCTCCCGTACGAGTGACCGTAACTACTGCATTGCCATCGGCTTCATTCACCGCGAAATTGGCCGATTGGAACTGAATAGTTCCGGGAATATCGTCATTCAACAAAGTCGCGACACCTTGCGAATCTGCGATCACCGCATTTGTCGCGCTGGTTATGTTGAGAAAAAAGGTCTCATTCGGCTCGACTATAAAATCGCCGAGAATGTTTACCGTTATCGGTTTTGAAGTTTCGCCCGGATTAAAAGTGATCAGCGAATTCGAGATCGAGACGTAATCGGATCCGCCGGTGGCAAGTCCGTTCTCGGTCGAATAATTTAAACTAACAACCTGGCCGGAGGCATTGCTTAAAGTGACGGTGAACGTGAGCTGGTTCAGCCCATTACCTTCCGCTTGCGTTACGTCGTTTATCGACACCTCAGGGATCGTGTCATTATCGAGGATCGACAAAACGGCGGTGTTCGGGGAACCCAGAGTGATGTTGACGGGATTGCTGAGCGTCAGGTTTATCGTCTCGGTATTCTCTTGATTCAGGTCTTCGGTGATCGGTATGTTGAATGTCTTTGCACCGGCGTCGCCGACGGCCCAGTTCAAGGTGCCCGAAGCGGCCGTGTAATCCTGGCCGGCCGTGGCCGAACCATTCGAGGTAGCATAATTTACCGAAGCGGCCCCGCTTCCCGAACCGGTCCGCGTTACCGTTACCGTAGCGTTTCCAACGCTCTCGTTTACCGAATACGCAGTTGAACTGAATTGGACAGAGTCCGTACCACCGACAGGGGTGGGCGTCGGCGTTCCCGTAGGCGTCGGCGTAGGCGTGGGGGTCGGTGTAGCGGTCGGCGTCGGCGTAGCTGTTGGAGTCGGCGTCGGAGCAAAGTCATCGTTGATAAGCGTCGCGATACCGGAGTCGTCAGCCAACACCGCATTGGTCGCTTCGCTCAGCTCCATCGTGAAACTTTCGTCCGGCTCGGCCAAACTGTCGCCATTTATGCTCACAGCGAGCAGCTTCAGTGTTTCACCCGGTATGAAGGTAAGTTGGCCCGACGTAGCGGCGAAATCGGCCGGGGAACTTGCGGTATCGTCGACGGTCGAATAATTGACTGTTACGGGTTGTCCCGCCGGAGCATCAAGCGAGACCGTGAATACCAGCAGATTGGCCGAGTTCCCTTCAGCCTGGGAGACATTGTCGATAGAAATCTGCACGACTCCAGCTGCCGCGAAGTTCGCATTTGAGCGCGATCCGGCAAATTCAACGGCCGTCGAGCCAACCGAAGAAAATCGAGAATCCGCGTAAAAATTTCCGCTCGCAGACACCAGAATGCCGGACGACGGCAACCGGCAGGCGTCGGCCGCGTAGGTGCGGACATTAACGCCGGCGACAATAAGGAGCACGACCAAAACGGCCATGATCGAAGATCTGAATGAAGAAAACGCTTGGGGTGAAATCATAGTAATGCCTCCGACCATTGCCGGTCTGCAGCCGGCACAATGCAATAATGCCAATCAACAAAAAGGCCGCTATCGCACTTCAAGCAGCGGTTTTTTGTGTCCTGTCCCTTCGACAGAGCACGGCAAAAGCGTCAGGACCGCCGCAGTACAAATTCTTGAAGAGAAGTTAAGTGAACTTTCACAAGAAGCTAACACGGAAAGATACACGGAATCAAGTTTTTTTGGCTGATAAATGCGAGAAGGCCGCGGTTCGGGTCGGAAGCGGGCCGAACCGGGGCTGTGGCGCGTTGCGGGTGGGAGAAAAGCTACTTATCGGTGTTTTTTACGGTCAGCACGAGAAACAAAGTTCCCTCCGTTTTACCTTGCGTTAGGGTACCCAAAAGGGTTGGAGTGTTCTCGCGAATGTTCATCTTTTGAAGTGTAATGCCGATAACCTCATAGTTGAAGACCGGTGATTTCGTTCCACCCTCGCTAGCCACGGTCGCGACCCTGACGGGCACGCGTGCTCCAAAACGGAAACCCTGAAACTGATAGACGTCCTGTCCTCCGGCATTCTGCATCGTTCGCAACCCAACCAAATTCCACTCGACAAAGATCGGCGAACTCACTTCGGGTTCCTGAACATAGGCACTTGAGACGCCTTTCTGTTCGAAATTGCCCGTATTGGAAAGCCGTCCGAAATAGGTATTGATCACTTTAAGGCCGGAAGTACCGAATTCACCTTTAATCTGGCGGGCAACTGACGATAATGCCGGCGGTACCGCCTCGCCCGGTCCTGCCTGACCTGAGGCAGCAAGGACATGCAGCACCGCCTCGTAACTTGGCTCGGCGATCCTCGATTGTTCGGCTTGGGCCGATATTGAAACGGTTGTGATAAGAAATACGAGTGAAAAGTTCAACAGTAAAAATATTCTTTTTTTCGAGTTCATCCAGAGTGGTTCTCCTTGGGGAAAATTCAAATTTCAAGGCTTTACCACTAAACAGGAACC
The DNA here is from genome assembly GCA_013140875.1 of Acidobacteriota bacterium. GTDB lineage: Bacteria > Acidobacteriota > Blastocatellia > Pyrinomonadales > Pyrinomonadaceae > OLB17. The sequence goes on along the minus strand of JABFSB010000288.1, from coordinate 1,619 downwards.
GCAAAGTTGCAAAAACTTGACGGGAGCTTTGGTGAATCTATCTGCTTAAGAAATAAAAAAGGCCGAAAACCTGGCAGGTCGGCCTTAAACGAAAATTTGTGAGGAACGCGGCCTCAGTTGGAGGCGTACGTGTTTTCCTCGATCTTTTGTCCGAAGGTAACTGTCCCGATATCTGTTTCCTCGACGATCTTGTCGCCGGCATAGAGCACGGTACGGAACGGTACGAGCGTGCCCTGGGCAAGATTGTAATCGTAATACTTACGCTTATATTTGATTCCCTGGTCTTCGTAAGACATCATCATGATCCGAAAGCTCTTGGCGCTGATGTAGAACCGCGACTTGCGGCCTTGCTTGTCCGTAACGTCGACAATATGAAGGTCGACACCGGCGATCTTGTCCTTGCCGCCCAACTCGATTTTGGACTCGTTTTCCTTGTATCGCAGCAACGTGTCAAGCCCGAAAAAAATCTGATTTTGAAAGCTGCGCGAGGCGTCCTCGCGCGGCGTAAAGACCTGATCCTTAAAGATCCCGAATGTCTTTTCGTCGGCGTAAACAAGCGAATAGCTGGCCGTGGGAAACTCCTGATCGAGGCGGATCCTTTCCTTCGCCAGGGTATCGCCCCGGGTAGTAAATTTCTGATAGCTGGCCTGCTCCATCTTGCCCTCGGCATTCATAACGCTGACGCGGCCGCGCTCGAGAGAGGTTTTCCTTATCTGGTTTAATAAGATGCGCCCGCCGCCCCCGCCGATTACGAATATCGTGGTTTCGGCGATCTGATCGGCCGTCGGATTCTTTATTGCGTCTTTTGCATTTACGACTGGTGTCGGCGTAGCCGCCGGTGTGGATTTCGGCGTCGGTGACGGTCCCGCATTCTGGCCGGCCGCAAAAACCGCGAAAGCAACCGTGAATATAGACGCAGCGAATGATTTCCTAAAAAAGGATCGCACTAATGAAAACTCCATGAAAAGTGTTTCGACCGAACCGAACGGAGATTGTAACACATCGAATACCTTCGGTAACAATTAGCAACTTCCACGAGAATTGATGAAACGAACCCGCAAAAAGATGCACAAAACGTTCGACGGAATGCCGGATACGGAATAAAATCGGCCCATGCACGTTGCCTTATTCGAACCCGAGATACCGCCGAATACCGGTAACATTGCCCGACTGTGTGCCGCGACCAATACTCCGCTGCATATAGTTGGCGTAACCGGCTTTAAGATGGACGACAGGACGTTGAAACGCGCCGGGCTCGATTATTGGAACGAGGTCGCACTGCATCGACACCTCGACCTGCCCGCACTGTACGCCGCTTTGCCGGACACGCGCTTCCTTTACCTGACTACGAAATCACGCAATTCATATTCCGATTTCCGGTTCGAACCCGACGACTGTCTAGTCTTCGGCCCCGAAACCCGCGGGCTGCCCGAAAGTGTCTTATCCTCCAATAAAGACCGGTGCCTTACCATTCCAATGCAGAACGATAATGTCCGCAGCCTCAACCTGGCGACGAGCGTCGGCATCGTGCTTTACGAAGCCCTGCGTCAGCACGGTTTTCGAGGCTGAAAATCTAATCGATTGGACATCCCCAACAGCAAAAAAAGCGTCTTATATAC
>JABFSB010000255.1 GCA_013140875.1 Acidobacteriota bacterium | reverse complement strand
CTTCTGCTCTTCACCGAACCAGTAACAGAGGCCGTCCGGAGCGACGACGAAGAATACTTTAAATTTCTTGCCGCCTTGTGTGTCGTCGCCGATGGCGCCGATCTTGTCCAGGCCGCCGGCAATGAACTCATCACGGAGGGCCGCAATGTTGTCGGTGTGAAAGGCACAGCCGTCCTGTTCGGGTTCGCCGCCGTTTTCAGCCAATGCCATCTGAATACCGTCGCGTTCCAAAACAACTTTCCTATGCGGTTCGTCGCCCCGGCCGACGATCGCAAAGCCCATCTTCTCGACATAATACGCCGCCGCCGAATTCGCGTCCGCCACCGGCAAATTCATCGCGTCGCCCTGATATCCGTGTGCTGAAATTAGTTTTCCTTTCATGATTCCGATTCTATTTATCTTCCAGCGCGGCAACGCCCGGTAGTTCGTCGCCGGCGAGAAATTCCAGGGTCGCACCACCGCCGGTGGAAATATGTGAGATTTTGTCGGCGAGGCCGGCTTCGTTTACGGCGGAGACGGAATCGCCACCGCCAACGATTGAAACTGCGCCTTTTTCGGTGGCTTCGGCTACGGCCTTTGCTATTGCTACGGTACCTTCGTCGAACGGCTTCTCTTCGAACATACCCATCGGCCCGTTCCAGACAATTGTCTTGGCGCCGTCGAGAGCGGCCTTAAAAAGCTCGATCGTTTCGGGACCGATGTCCAGACCGACCAATCCGGCATTCGTAAAGGCGACCGGGATCGCCTTTCTGGATGTAAGTGGTTCGAACGAATCTACAACCTGATGGTCGGTGGGAAGAATCAACTCGACCCCAGCGTCTTTTGCCAATTTCTCGATCTCAAGAGCCCTCGGCATCATCTCGTCCTCTACAAGCGATTTACCGATGGTGAATCCCTGAGCTTTAAAGAATGTGTAAGCCATCGCACCGCCGATAAGCAGCTTATCGACTTTTCGTTTTATCAGCGATTCGATAACGGGAATTTTATCGGAAACCTTTGCACCGCCAAGAATGGCGACGAACGGCCGTTCCGGGTTTTCGAGCGCTTTGCCGAGGAAGCTCAATTCGTTCTCCATCAAAAGGCCCGCAACGCTGGTTTCGACAAAATGCGTTATGCCCTCGGTCGAGGCGTGGGCACGGTGTGCGGTGCCAAAGGCGTCGTTCACATAGACATCGCACAGAGAAGCAAGGTCTTTCGCAAAAGCCTCGTCATTTTTCTCTTCACCGGCGTGATAGCGAAGATTTTCGAGCAGCAAGACCTGGCCCGGAGCTAGTTCAGAAACTTTCGCTGTCACTTCGCTTCCGACGCAGTCGTGAACAAAAAAGACGCGGTCGTTCTTGATTTCGGCCTTGCCGACGGCAGTCCCTTCACCTAGCGTTACGGGCTCATCGGCTTTGCCGGAAACGTCCTGAAGCTCGGGCAACGTCCGCAGATATTCATAAACGGGCAGAAGGCTGTATTTCGACCGATCGTAATCGGTTCCCTTCTCCTCTGCCTTTTTCTTGTCTTTCAATGGGCGGCCGAGGTGCGACGCTAAAATCACCTTCGCGCCCTTATTAATTGCATATTCGATCGTCGGCAAGGCACCCTTGATGCGTGTGTCGTCCTCGATGATGCCATTCTTGATCGGCACGTTAAAATCCACGCGGATAAACACCCGTTTACCGGCGACATCGACATTTTTTATCGTCTTCTTGCTCATAAACATTCATTAGGTCTCAGGAATAAAATCCAATTTATTCAGTATAACGAATAAAAGGCCGGTACCGGAAAAGCCTTCATTTGGTTCCGGACAGGACTGATTTTAAGGAGCATTTATGTTTATGAAGAAAAGAACTTTGGGACTTGCGATCTTTGTGATCGGAGCACTTTGGACACCCGCGATTGCAGTTCAGGATGCGCCTTCGATGAAGCGGCAGGAGCCATCAATGAAGAGCATTCCCATGATGAAAACGACAGCGCCGACGATGAAAAAGAAAGCGCCCGTCAAGAAAAAGCGAGTTGTGAAACGATCGATGAAGCGAAAGGTGGTTAGAAGAGCGAAGTAGGTGAACTAGAGGACCTACGAAAATCCCCGTCAGCCAGCAAGCATTCTTCTCAGCGGACTCTGCGTAAACTCTGTGTTCTCTACGTTTAAGAAAACTTTAACGCAGAGGGGCGCAGAGTTTTTCGCTGATTCTATTAGAACAATCAACAAACTACTTAAGTCCGACCTGAGATTTCGACATTATCTTGTCGTCCCTAAATGAAATGATCACTGAGGTGTAGCTCTCGCCGGACCATTTATTAACCGAAAAGTTAACGCCGCCGCCCGAGGTGCTGCTGATCTCTTCGCCGGGCCCGCCCAATATTCTTTCCACCTCGCTTCGCTTCATCCCGATCTTTAGCTGATTATACTGCGCCATCGTCAAGGCAGATGTTTGGCCGCCTCTCGGTGTCGGGGCAGCGGGTGGTGGCGCATTCGATGGAGCAGGAGGCGGAGGAGGCGGAGGATCCTTCTTGCCCAAGTTACGAAACTGCGGACATCCGCAGCCCATAACCAAAAACAAAAGCACTACCGCCGACAGGTTCAACAGATTCTTCATATTTGAATCGTGAGCTTAGAGCCCTTTTTCCGCGATAAATCTGACCAGATCGCGGACGCGGCATGAATAACCCCATTCGTTGTCGTACCAGGCAAGTATCTTGATGCAGGTGCCGTCGATCACTTTTGTGTTTTCGGCGTCGACGATCGAAGAGTTCGAATTCCCCTTGAAATCAATAGAAACCAGCGGTTCTTCTGAAAAAGCGAGAATTCCCTTCAATTCCTCGTTCGCCGCGTTTTTCAGTACGCGGTTTACCTCTTCCGTCGAGGTCGATTTCTCGACGTTCATCACAACGTCGACAAGCGAAACGTTCGGCGTCGGCACGCGGACCGAAATGCCGTCGAATTTGCCCTTAAGCTCAGGGATCACGAGAGCAACGGCCTTTGCGGCACCGGTCGAGGTCGGGATCATCGAAAGCGCGGCGGCACGGGCCCGGCGCAGGTCTTTATGCGGCAGATCAAGCAACTGCTGGTCGTTCGTATAGCTGTGGATCGTGTTCATCAACGCATTCTTGATGCCGAAAGTCTCGTGGATGACCTTTGCGACCGGCGCCAGGCAATTCGTCGTGCATGAAGCGTTCGAGATAATGTTATGGGCCGCCGGGTCGTACATTTTCTCGTTGACGCCGAGAACGACGGTCACATCCTCGCCCTTTGCCGGGGCCGAAATAATGACTTTTTTGACGCTGCCGCGAAGGTGTTTTGCGGCATCTTCGGCTTTGGTGAAACGGCCGGTCGATTCGATCACGATCTCGGCCCCGACCGACTCCCAATCGATCGCCGCCGGATCCTTCTCGCTAAAAACCTTAAAAGAATCGCCATCGACCTTGATCGTGTCGCCGTCGGCCGTGATCTCATGATCCAGGTTTCCCATCACCGAGTCGTATTTCAGCAGGTGCGCGAGCGTTTTGGTGTCAGTAAGGTCGTTGACCGCGACGAAATCGATATCGTCGCTGCCAAGAGCCGTCCTCATAACGTTTCTGCCGATGCGTCCAAACCCATTTATGCCTACTTTTATGCCCATTTCAGTTAAACTTTCCTCCGGAAAATGCCGTGTATGAAAATACTCACGATAGCTCAATTATAGGCAAACATCAACGCCGTGTCACCACGATAAGCGTTCACCGCGTGGACAAATTGTTGAAACTATCGGAAATTGAAAGACGTAGTATGCGATTGAGTCCACAGCGGTTAAAACAATTCGCCACGTCAATTTTTGGAGCGATCCCAAACAATGAAATGTCGTCGTCAATATACTTTTGGAATTTTGTTCATACTCACGTTTTTACTCGCTTTCGGAGCGGTGACGGTCGGCGCCCAGCCGGTTCATGAGGCAAAGGTCTCGTTTGACCCCGCCGTGGCCGCTAAAAGCGTTGACAAAAACGAGATTCAGCCAAAGGGGCCTGCGCCCGCCGCGTCGACAAATACGGCCGTGACGCGCGTAGGAGTTCAGACCGCGAACCCGATCTCGCTGACGCTTGAAGACGCGATTCGTCGTGCTTTGACGAACAACAACGGCATCGAGATCTCGCGGGATGACGTGCGCATTCAGGAAACGGTCATCCGGTCACTGCTCGGAACTTACGATCCGGTTTTTAACGTCACGCCCACATATACGCGCAATTCTACGACGGGTAACGCGGCGACAAACGACTTCGTCGTAAACTCGAATATGCAGCACCTGCTTCGGGCGGGCGGCGGCGATTATCAGGTATTTTTCAACAACACGCGGACCGAAAACGCGTTTTCGCAGGCCCAGGTCAGCTCCGGTTCGCTCGGCACTGGCGGATCGAGCGCGATCTATTCGTCTAGCTGGGGCGTCCGCTATCGCCAGCCGTTGTTCAGGAATTTCGGTATCGACACCACCCGGCGGAATATCAGGATCGCACGCCGTATTCTGCAGCAGACCGACGCCGATTTCCGCCGTCAGACGATCGACACGATCTCTCAGGTCCAGCGGACATATTGGGACC
>JABFSB010000309.1 GCA_013140875.1 Acidobacteriota bacterium | reverse complement strand
GATCAGTACCGCCTTGACATTGTCGTCGGCAAGCAGGATCTTGAACGCCTGTTCGACGCGTTCCTGCGAAGCACCGCCGCCCACGTCGAGAAAGTTGGCCGGCTCGCCGCCTGCCAGCTTGATGATGTCCATCGTCGCCATCGCGAGGCCGGCGCCGTTGACCATGCAGCCGATGTTGCCGTCGAGCTTGATGTAGTTGAGGTCGTACTTCGAGGCTTCGATCTCGAGCGGTTCCTCTTCGTTCAGGTCGCGAAGATCGACGTAATCCTTGTGACGAAACATCGCGTTGTCATCGAAGGTTACTTTAGCGTCGAGTGCGATAAGGCGGCTGTCTTTCGTTAACAGAAACGGGTTGATCTCGACCAGCGATGCGTCCATTTTTTCATACGCTTCGTAGAGCGAAAGCATGAATTTTGATGCCTGACCTATCAGATCGTTCGGAATGCCAAGTCCGAACGCGAGCTTCCTTGCCTGAAAGCCGCGAAGCCCGACCGACGGATCGATCGTCTCTTTCAGTATCAACTCCGGCGTTTCCTCGGCTACTTTTTCGATGTCCATTCCGCCCGCGGACGAGGCCATAAAAACATTGCGGCCGGTGACGCGGTCGAGCGTGATGCCAAGGTAAAACTCTTTGTCGATCGGCAGTCCTTCTTCGATGAGAAGCGTCTTTACCTCGCGTCCTTCCGGGCCGGTCTGGTGCGTAACAAGCTGCATGCCCAAGATCTCGGACGCGATCTGTTTGGCTTCGGCGGGCGATTTGGCCAACTTGACGCCGCCGCCTTTACCGCGTCCACCGGCGTGGATCTGCGCTTTTACGACCACGACGTCGGTGCCGAGTTCTTTCGCCGCCGCTTCGGCTTCCTCCGGGGTTCTTGCAACGATACCGCGCGGAACAGGAACGCCGTAGTCCTTCAAAAGGGCTTTGCCCTGATACTCGTGAATTTTCATGATGAATCGTTTAGAAAGCCAATTTTAGCCGTCGCACGCGTAAAAGGCAAAGGCGGCACGAGGGCCGCCTTGCTTGGAGCGAAGTTCAATAGTTGCTCAACGGCCAATCACTTGGTATTCACCTCGATGGCTATGAGTTTCCAGTCCTTACCTTCGGGAATGTACTTCAGGTCGAACTTCATCGTGCGCGGAGATGTCTCGTAGTAACCCAACACTTGAAGGTGTTTTACACCCGAAGCTCGCTGTATCGAAGCCGGCGGAGAGTAGGTAGCCGGTAGCGTTTGGACTTCGTCAAAGTCGATCTTCGCTTCGGTAAATACCTTGAACGCATCAGCCATTTTCTCGGGTGATGCCTGCTTCTGGAAAGGTTTTGAGACTGTCCGGTGGAAGTTGGTGAAGTCGCCCGACTTGATGGCCGCATTAAAGTCGAGAATTGTTGTACGCGTCATCTCCTGGAGTTGGGCCTCCGACGGCACCTCGCCGGTTGAAGCGTCGGGCTTGGAAACCGACGGCGGAGGCGGCGCGGTTGAATTCGATGTTGGGCTGCTGTTCGAATTGCTGTCCGTTTTGCCGAGGTCCCCGAACTGCTTGTTGCAGCTGCATCCAAGTGCGATAGCTCCGACAATTGCCAGGGCGATGAGGCCGCTCAACTGGCCATCCTTACCAAAAAGCACGGTAGTTGCGAGTTTTTTCATAGGTTTCTCCAGGTAAATGTGATTAAAACGGATCAGTTCTTTCGCCACGGCCCAAGCAGGTTGATCCAGCTGTCCACCGCTCTTTGATATTCGCCTTTGCACCGCACGGCCCGCTCTTTCGGCAGGTAGTTGTCGGCCACGATCTTATTGTGCTTTTCGGGATCCGAGCCGTAGATCATACAAAGCGAATTGTAAAAACGTTGTTCGCGAAGCAGATGTTCATCGGCCAGATTTCGTTTTGAATTGTCGCTTTGTTTTGACTCAATGGCAAATGCGTCGGCGGCGGCATAAACGGCCCGGACGCCTTCGTCGCCTAGTTCCTTGAGATTGATGTAGGCTGACGCTCGGTCGGCGGCGTCTTCTTCGTTGCCCGCGACGGGAAGTTTATATTGGTCGATCAGCGCATGGGCGATCTCGTGAAGGAAAACGAACCTGACGGCATCGTTCATTTTCGAATAGGCTTGTCCTTCCGGCGTACCGGCGGATTTGAAGGTGCGATAAAAATGCTCCATCAGCTCGTAACACATCGTCACCGACCGGTCGTTGGCGTCATAAAAAGCGTTCACCTCACCGCACGTTTTTGTGCGAAGCGCAATGTCACGCGGCAGCGACAAGGCGGCGTTCAGTTTTGCGGCGGCAGTCTCGAGCAGTTTGGCTTCCTTAACTTGACGGTCGATCTCTTTATATTTTGGCGAGTCGATGTCGGTATACTGGACAAGAAAGTCGCCCTCGTCTTTCTTCTTGCCCGCCGCAGCCGGAGCCGAATTTTTGGGCGCCGTGCCCGTGTTCGATTCATTGGCAAAAACGTCAGGCGATTCAGGTCCCTCATCGCGATCGGCACTGCAAAAACATCCGGTGACCAGAAACAAAAGGCCTCCGGACAGTAATAGATTTGCAATATTTGAGCGAAACTTAAGAAGACAAGAAACCATTGGAGCAGCCAACCAAGGCAATTTCAAAACTAACCGCTAACTGTCTTCGACGGACGAAGAAATATCAACTCTTGACGGATGATCTTTGAAAATTTTGCAAAAAGAAAAGGCTGATAAACGCAAAATTTACCAGCCATTATCATTGATTGGGCCGCGGTTTGTCTATTGCGACTTTTCGACCAGCGTGAGCAGAGTTCTTATCGCGACGCCAGTCGGGCCTTTGGACTGATGCGGTTTAGCGGAATCGGACCAGGCGGTCCCGGCAATGTCCAGGTGTGCCCATTTTGCCTTGTCGACAAATTCCTGGATGAAAACGGCTCCCATAATGGTGCCGGCTTTTCCGCGAGGGCCGATGTTCTTGATGTCCGCGATATCGGATTTGATCTGCTTGCTGTATTCCTTGCTAAGCGGAAGCTGCCAGAATCCTTCGCCGTTTTCTTTGCCAAACTCTATGATCTCGTCCACGAGGCCTTGATCGTTACCCATTATGCCGGTGTTCTGATCGCCGAGAGCGACGATCACGGCACCGGTCAGCGTAGCCATGTCAACGATGCGGGTAGCGCCCTGTTTTTCTGCATAAGCAACGGCGTCGGCCAGGATAAGACGGCCTTCCGCGTCGGTGTTCAGAATTTCGATCGTCTTGCCGGTCATCGCTGTGACGACATCACTCGGACGCGAGGCTTTGCCGTCGGGCATGTTCTCGACCGCTGCGATGACACCAAGCACGGGTACCGTAGGTTTGAGTAACGCAATCGCCCGCATTGTTCCGATAACCGTGGCCCCGCCGGACATATCGTACTTCATCGCATCCATGCCTTCGCCGGGTTTGAGCGAAATGCCGCCGGTGTCGAACGTAATCCCCTTGCCGACAAGCGCAAGCATCTCGCCTTTTTTTGCCGTGCTTTTCGCGGGTGTGTAGCGAAGGACGATCAGCTTGGCCGGCTGTTCGGAGCCGATGGAAACGCTCATTAGCGATCCCATTCCGAGCTTGATCATTTTTGCTTCGTCGAGAATCTCACACTTGAGGCCGGTTTCCTTTGCCATCTTTGCGGCACGGTTGGCCATTTCGGTTGGCGTAAGAATGTTCGGCGGCTCATTGGCAAGGTCGCGGGTAAGGTTCATCGAATCACCGACGGCCTTTCCGCGTTCGAGGCCCTTATTAAGATCGGCCGGTTTGGCACCATCGATACAGACAACGAGCTTTGAGACGATCTTGTCCTTTTTATCCTTGGTCCGGTACTTATCCAGTTCGAACTGGCTCGTGACAAATCCCTGGGCGGAGGCTTGAGCGATTGCCGTCGAATTTCCTTCATGTCTCGGAAGAAAGGCAAAATTCTTGTGATTACGGGTCCGCAGATACCGGGTTGCGCAGCCGGATGCCGCGGCAACTTCGGGAAGCGTATAATCGGCCTTTTCCCCGACGCCGAGAAGCATCAGCGATCTGGCTTTAACCTTTCCCTTTGGACTAAAGCGAAGAAGCGCGGTCTGGCCTTTATCGCCTTTAAAGTCTTCGGACTTGAAAACGGCCGCGATGCTTCCGCCAACTAGTGCGTCAAGGTCTTTTAGAAGGCCGGAGCCCGCTTTTTCGCCTTTAAAGACGACCACCGCCAGCGCTTCGGCATTGGCCTCTGTAAACTTGCCCGAGATTCCCTGAAACTCCATCAATTACCTCAAATAAAAAATCGTAATATATGCGAAAACCGTTGTAACACCTTAACTTATCTCAACTTTTCTTTCAACTGCTGGCGTGTTTCACGGTCAATTGTTTTACGCATCTCGGTTTCACGTTTGTCGTATAACTTTTTGCCCTTCGCCACGCCGATTTCGAACTTGATGCGGCCGTTTTTCCAATAGATCGACGTTACGACGAGCGTCATCCCTTTTATCGTGGTCTCTTTTTCGAGCTTTTCGATCTCCTTTTTGTGAAGCAGCAGCTTTCGCGTTCTCAGCGGGTCGTGATTTTGCTTGTTTCCATGCGAATAATGGGAA
>JABFSB010000445.1 GCA_013140875.1 Acidobacteriota bacterium | reverse complement strand
CTCTCGCCGTCCTCTAGCCTAATATGTTTTGCCGACTGGCATTTTTCAGTGTATGAAACTACGGATACTTTATCACGGCAATTGCTTTGACGGTGTTTCGTCGGCTGCCATCTTTACGAAATTTTATCGGGCCAAAATTAATGCGGACGCCGACGTGCAGTACACGCCCACGATGCACCGGGCGGGCAATGCTTTTGATCGCGAACAGTTTGACGGCGACGAGAACGCGATCGTCGATTTCAAATATTGTCCGGACGAACGGCTGACCTGGTGGTTCGACCATCATCAGTCCGCGTTTCTCTCGGAATCCGACGAAGAGGACTTTCTGGCGGACACCTCGGGCAAAAAGTTTCTGGATACGGCCAGCAAATCCTGTGCTGAGTTCATCGCCCGCATCGCAAAGGAAAAGTACGATTTTGAGGACGATTCGCTAACAGAGCTGATCGAATGGGCCCACATCATCGATGGTGCGCTTTACGAATCGCCCGCCCAATGCGTCGAGCTGCGTTCGTCCGCGTTAAAGCTGATGCAGGTCATCGAGGGCGAGAAAGATCCGGCCTTTGTCGAAAAGATAATCCGAATGCTGACAGTGCATTCGCTCGATGTGATCGTAGCGAGCGATGAGATACAGGCCAGGCTCGAACCGATCCTGAAACAGCACTGGGAAACGGTCGACCTGATAAAGCAAAAGGCCGTTGCGAACCGAGGCGTCGTCAGCTTCGACCTGACCGGGACCGGCGTCGAGGGCTATAACAAGTTCATTCCCTATTATTTCCACCCTGAAGTGACATATGTCGTGAGTTTGAGTCAAAGCTCGTTCCGCACAAAAATATCCGTCGGCTCAAACCCCTGGGCACCGCGGCCGCGAACCCATAATATTGCCGAAATATGCGAACGCTACGGCGGCGGCGGCCACGCAGTCGTCGGCGCCGTGTCGTTAAAACCCGATGATTTGGAACTGGGCAAGAAGTATATGCGGGAAATAATCGAGGAACTTGAATTCAAGGACTAATGTGGCAGGATGCGAAAGCCCGCACGAAGTAAGGGCGATATGTAACCTTGAGCATATCGCCCTTACTTCGTGCGGGCTTTTTCATTAAGTGCTAGGACTTCTTGGTATAAACCCGGGTCGTCGTGTCCGTTCCGCCGTCGCGGTTGGGGCGTGCTGACTCGATCGACAAGGTGCCGTCGGCGTTCAGCGACCATTTTTCTGAGCTCTCGCGGGCTCCCATCGGCGTTTCCATCGACCGCGTTACCTTAAATGTCTTTTCGTCGAGCTTAGCGGTCGTCGTCATCTGCATTGTGCCGCCGGGGCCTTGCATTTCCGATTTAGCCGCCTTTCCATCAAGCATGTAAGTGGTCGTGCCGTCACCGCCGCCCATTCCACCCATGCGACCGCCTCCACCGCCTGGAGGGCCGCCAGCCGGAGGACCACCGCCCGGATTTCCGCCGGCCTTCCGGACTGTCGTCCGCTCGACTTTGAGGTCAGCCGCCGTTTGCGTAACAACGAGGGTCTGAGATTCGATCATCGTCTCGGCCGGTTTCGACTTTGCAGCATCCAAAACCCACGTGCCGGAAAAATTAGCCGACTTCTGGGCAAATGCCGCCATCGAGAACAGGCACATCATTGCCGTCAAAAACAATAGTTTTTTCATAAGATTCTCCTGAGATAAAAGATATAAAGCTTCCGGACGGTTAGACGCGGGGAAGCTTTATTAAGTTCTGTTTCTTGTGTAAAGAATTGTAAACCTTTACTCGTTTTACGCCTCCGGCCCAGCTGCTCGGTTCAAATGGCTATTCCGGTAGCCGTACAAACCGTAAACGAAAAGTCCGACGATCAGCCAAACACCAAACCTCAGCCAGTTCGTAACACCAAGCTCGGTCATCAGGTAAAGACAGAGAACAAGGCCGAGTATCGGAATCAGCGACAGCTTTTTCGTGAGGCTCAGTAACAGCAGCAAAAGCGCCGTAAGGAAAAAGAAGATGAGCGGTATTTTGTGCGAAAATGCACCAAGCCACGATTCCGTATTTTCCTCGACCTTTACCTTAAAAGTTCTCGGCCCATCAGCCGTTTCCACCGATACCGTCTGGGTCTCTTTCGAAGGTACAATTACCTTGTCGCCGGATGGCGAGGCTATTGTCACCTTTTCCTTTGCGTCGGCCTTAATGACCTTTTTCACATTCGGACCCGAAATGTCGATCTGTATTTCGCTTGACGAAGTCGAAACGCCGAAAAATGAACTCATCGAACTCAATCCGGCCGCATATACTTTCGGATTTGTTAGCGTGGTGAAGGCAAGAGCTGAGAGAGCAGTGGGATTATCGCCTTCGACGACCGAGAGCTTTTCTGCGGAAACCGTGATCTCATCCTTATTAGGGTCGCTTTCCTGATCGAGAACGCCGATACCCGTAAAATAGACAAGAAAAAATCCGGTAATGAGAAAAATCCCGGGAAGAATGAATTGAGCATTTATATACGGCACAAACCTCGTCCCGCTTTCCTTAAATTCTTTGTCCTTAAATAAAACACCAGCACAAACAACAACGAACGCGAAAAGCGTTCCAATACTGGCAAGATCAGTAACTTCGGTTAGATTGAGGAACAACGCCGGTATTGCAACCACAATGCCTGTGATAAGCGTCGCAAACCACGGCGTTTGAAATTTGGGGTGGATCGACGAGAATATCTTCGGCAGTAATCCATCACGGCTCATCGCCATCCAGAGGCGTGGCTGACCGATTTGAAAGACCAGAAAAACTGTCGCTAACGCGATTACCGCACTCACCGCAATTATGCCCGCAACCCAAGGAATGTTTGCACCTTCCGGGCCAAACACAAACGCCAGCGGATCGCCGACATCAAGTTTGAGATAACTCACCATTCCGGTCAAAACAAGGGCCATCGCGATATAAAGGATCGTACAGATCACCAGTGACAGGATCATAGCTATCGGCAGATCGCGTCGCGGATTTTTGCATTCCTCAGCGGTCGTGGAGAGTGCGTCAAAACCGATATACGCAAAGAACACAGCCGAAACGCCTTTCAGCACACCGGCAACTCCGTTCGGGGCGAACGGCGACCAGTTCGATGGATTGACGTAATTTAGACCAAGAAAGATAACGAGGAGGATAATGCCGATCTTCAGAACCGTCATTATGTTCGAAGCGAACTTTGATTCGCGGATGCCGATATAGACGAGCGTTGTGATCACAAGCACGATCCCAAGAGCCGGGATGTCGGCAATGATCGGAATCGAGCCGATATGCGGCGAATTGAGCCATGCCAAATAACCGTCGATCTGTCCGCAGTTTACGACCGCATCTTTGGCGTCGCAAGCCTTTGTCAGAACATCGAGGCTCGTTCCGTCGGCAATTGCTTCCTGAACAGCTGTAAAACCGCGATTCGCCGTCACAAAATCCATCGTGAAATGGAGCGGTATCTTAATACCGTAGCCTTTGAGCAAGCCGGTGAAATAATCGCTCCACGAAATGGCAACCGCTATATTGCCGATCGCATATTCGACGATCAGGTCCCAGCCGATGATCCAGGCGATGAATTCGCCCATCGACGCGTATGCGTATGTATACGCCGAGCCCGCGACTGGAATGCGCGAGGCAAACTCGGCATAACACAACGCCGAGAAGGCACAGGCGACGGCCGTGAATACAAACAGCAGGGCAACCGCCGGACCGCCGTTATACGACGCCTTACCGACCATCGCGAAAATGCCGGCCCCGATGATGGCGGCAATTCCCATGAGGGTCAGGTCGAAAACGCCTAGCGTTCGCCGAAGTTTGCCGGGTTCGCCCGATGCCTGAGCATGCTCGGTTAAGCCTGCGGCAGCATCAGCCTGGATCTGTGCGATCGATTTTTTACGGAAAAGTGTGTTGACCATAATAATTTCAGCCCAAAAACACAGGTAATTTCGAAACTTGCAGTGGAAAATCGTAAACGTGTGATGGCGACTAGCGAATTTTGAATGAAAAACGCAAAAGATGCAATGGAATTCACCTGAAATTAGGTCTTTGTAAACGCAAACGACTCGCTGAGCAGGAATTATTGCCTGTTGGAATACCTATGATCCATAGCCTTGCGCTGATGAAAAAGTCCCCGATCCATAAGAACCTGAACACGTCTTTCGTGAACTTATCAGGCCTTGTGAGGCACCTTCGCGGCCTCCAGTTCGTGGGAAGCATTCAGATCGAATTGAGCAGCTATGAGGCCGAGATAGAATTTGCCGAAGATAGTTCGATCAAGGCCCGCGAACAGGATCACATAGCCGGGCGGCTGTCGTTCGGCGAAGACGCGCTGCGGCGGATCATGATCCGTTCAAAGGAGCCAGGCGGCGTTATCAATGTTTACAAAAGCTCGGGGGATCAGGCATCTGACGAAGTCTATCTCGATGAGGCAATAGCAACCGAAGCAAGAAAAATGGCAACCGGAGCGGTCGAACCCGCCCACCTAAATAACCGAATGGACGACATTTTCACGCGCACACTCATGGCGGACGCACCGATGCCGAGGCCGGCGGTAACCTTCAACGCCGATAACGTCGAAAACTGGACCGAGCTGGTCGGCCTTATGTC
>JABFSB010000570.1 GCA_013140875.1 Acidobacteriota bacterium | reverse complement strand
GTCTAAAACCCTGTTTTTGAGGTAGATCAAATGTCACGAATTTTGGTTTCGATAGTTTTTTTTCTATTACTGATCGTTACGGCAACCGCTCAAAAGACGATACCGGCAGCGGTGCAGAGTGAGCCGGCGAAGACTTTTGCGGCCGAGGTCGAGTTGGCGAAGAAAGCTGTGGCGGCTCACGGCGGTGACAAGCTTACGACAATGAAGTCGCTCGTCATTCGCGGATCGGTCGACGTTACGACATCGGCGATCGCGCAGGCGATTCCGGCGACTTTCGTTACTATCTTCGCGGGTGAGAAATACCGGATCGAGATAAACAATCCATTCCAGCCGATCAAGCAAACTTTTGACGGCACGCAAACTTCGACGACGATCCGCGGCGGATTTACATTGCCGCCGATCAACCGGATAGGTTTCCCAATATTGCAGCAACTTGGAAAACAAGGGTTTGTGATCACGTCGCTGCCCGAAGGTAAGAAGAAAAAGGGATTCAGGATGACATCACCTGAAGGCATTGCGACTGACTTTTACCTTGACGAAAAAACGAATGAAGTGAAGGGTTACGATTCGAGCTACACGATCGAGGGCCGAACGGTTACGACTTCGGTCGAAATCGACAAGTGCCGCCTCGTCGAAGGTGTGCTGGTGCCGGAAAAATATGCCCAGCGGTTCGATACCGAGCAGATAACGGTGTATGCAAACTTTAAGGCGAAGGAGATCGTTGTAAACTCGACAATCGAGGATGGCGTTTTCTCAGCCACTGAGTAAGTGAACCGACATTGGGCTGAAGCCAATAAGGAATTTAGATTTTTCTGATTTCGGCTAAAAGCCGCGAAGATGTTGCCTATAACCTCCAGCTAAAGCTGGAGGCAATTTAAAGTCAAGCATCAGACATTAGGTCATGGCTTTCGTTGATCTGGATACTCTAATTCGCGAAACGGCTGGTTTTCCACCAGTCTATCGTTCTTCGTAATCCTTCCTCAAGATCCACTAGTTTTTCGTATCCAAGCCAATCCACCGCTCTCGAATTGTCGGCTTGCGAATGTTTTACATCACCCTTTCGGCCTTCTAAATACCGTGCTTCGGCGTCGCCGCGTCCGGTTATGTTCTTTATTGCGGCAAGAAGCTGATTGAGCGAAACCCGTTCACCGTTTGCGACGTTCATCACTTCGCCGATGCCTTCAGTTGCCTGGGCGGCACTGATATTTGCCTGCACCACATTTGCGATGTACGTAAAATCGCGGGTCTGCTCGCCGTCGCCGTAAATTACGGGCGTCTCATTCTTCATCAATGCGTCGATAAAGCGGGATATTACGCCTGAATAGGCCGATGACGGATTCTGCCTTGGGCCGAAAACATTGAAGTATCGAAGTGCGAACGTTTCAAGACCGTAAACTTCCTTAAAGACCCGGCAATAATATTCGCCGGTAAGTTTTGCGGCGGCATAAGGTGAAAGCGGTTCGGGCCGCATCGTCTCGACCTTTGGCATGATCTCCTGATCGCCGTAGGCCGAGCTTGAAGCCGCGTAGACAAACCGACGCACACCGGCGTCTTTGGCCTTAACAAGCAGATTGAAAGTCGCGTTAACACATGCCTGGTGTGTCTCGGCCGGATTTTCGACGGACCGCGGAACGCTCGGGAGCGCCGCCTGATGGAAAACGACATCGGCACCTTCCACCGCGCGGCGGGCGGAATCGTCGTCGTTTAGGTCGGCCTCTATAAACTCAAAATTGCCCTGGATCTCGCTCAGGTTCTCATGCGAACCCGTACTTAGATTGTCGATTATCGTCACCTTCGCGCCCTGACGGATCAATTCATCGGCCAGATTCGACCCGATAAAACCCGCGCCGCCGGTTACCAGATATTTTGGTGTTAAAGACATTCGTTTATCAGAAAGTTAGAAGGTGAGACGGCGAGCATTCTTGTCACCGGCTCCTTTACCGTCCAACGCCGACGTACTCGAAGCCGAGGTCGCGCATGTCGCCGGGTTCGTAAACGTTTCGAAGATCGGCGATCTTCGGTGCTTTCAAGAGACGCTTTACGCGCTCCATATCGAGGGCGCGAAACTGGTTCCACTCGGTGACGATCACGAGCACGTCCGCTCCGTCGATTGCATCGTACTCATCCGACGCATACTCGATGCCGTCAACGAAGTGTTTTGCCTCGTCCATTGAAACCGGGTCGAATGCCTTGACCGTTCCGCCTTTGGCGATTATCGATTTGATTATGTCGATCGCCGGCGATTCGCGCATATCGTCGGTTTCGGGTTTGAATGAAAGACCGAGCATTCCGATGCGTTTACCCTTGAGATCACCGACCAGTTTTTCTATTTTCGGGATCATGGCGTCGCGTTGACGTTCGTTCGCTTCGATGACGGCATCGACGATACGCGTCTCGACACCGAACTGGTCCGCTACGGTGGTCAGCGCTCGAGTGTCCTTTGGAAAACAGGAGCCGCCGTAACCCGGGCCGGGGTGCAGGAACTTGCGGCCGATGCGGTTGTCCATTCCCATACCTTTCGCCACGTCATGAACGTCGCATCCGATTGCGTCGCAAAGGTTTGCAACCTCGTTGATAAACGTGATCTTGGTCGCGAGAAACGCATTAGCGGCATATTTGATAAGCTCGGCTGCTTCGAGGGAAGTGATTACGATCGGGGTTTCGATCAGGAAAAGCGGCCGATAAAGCTCTTTCATCACCTCGATCGCACGGTCCTCATTGCTGCCGATAACGACACGGTCGGGTCGCATAAAATCGTCGATGGCCGCACCTTCGCGAAGGAATTCGGGGTTGGATGCGACACCGAATTCAGTCGGCGCCGGAAGATTGTCACCTACAAATTCGCGGAGCCATTTTCCGGTGTGGATCGGAACGGTCGATTTAGTTACGAGCACCTTGTAACCGTTCATCGCCTCTGCCACATCTTTTGCGGCTTGGCGATAGTAGCTCATATCCGGTGTTCCATCGGCCTGCGGCGGAGTGCCGACCGCGAGGAATACCACCAGCGCCTGTTCGACAGCCGACTTTATATCGGTAGTGAAATGAAGACGGCCCGCCTTTACATTTTTATGGACCAACTGGTCCAGGCCGGGCTCGTAAATTGGAATGATACCTTGATGGAGTTTTTCTATCTTTGTTACGTCGACATCGACGCAGGTAACGTCAACACCGAACTCCGCAAAACACGCACCGCTGACTAAACCTACGTAGCCGGTGCCTATAACCGCGATATGCATAAGACTGATTTAAGGATAATTAACAGATAAGAATAGGTGAAATATTCGACCGAAAACAAAATTGTGCGGGTCATATCGATTAACATGACCCGCACTGCATTCAAAAATTATAAGAACTGTCAACAACCGACGGAATCTAACGAGTCGGGCTGACCACGATCACGCCACCACCTGGCTCCGGATTGTTGCCGCCAAGGAAGATTGCCGCACCGGCAACACCCGCAGCGATAAGAAGAAGCCACGGCCAACCGCCGATCGGAACCGGAGGAGCCGAATTCGGGCGAAGGCAAGGTTTACAGCCTGTCTGGGCAAGATTACCAGCCGAAGCCGACGTGCCCGCCGCGATCTGCTTGTCGAGGGTGCCTTCACGCATTGTGACCATTCCGGCCGTTGTATCCACGTGCGTATGCGAACACTCCACTTCAACCAGGAAGTTGTCGGCCTGGCCTGAGTCCGCGATCACCGTCGCGTCCTTCGTGGTTACGGTCGTCGCAACGCCCGAAGCGTTCGAAACCTTTGCCTTTCCGGCCGAAAGGACCGCTACAATATTGTTATCCGAGAAATTTAGAACGATGTTCGAATCCGCGAGAACTTCAACGCGGCCGACCTTTCCAAGGCTGACCACAGCGTTTGAGCCAGAACCCGTGACGATCGTACTGCCTGAAATGATCGTCGCGTTAGATACTGCCGCCTGACCGTTTACAGTTACCTGCCCGGAGACCGTGATCTCACCAGCGACATCTTTGGCCTGGGCAAGAGCAATTGAGGAAGAAACACAAAAAACTGCTAGTGCAGTGAATGAAGCGATTAGCTTACGAGTACAATTTTTGGCGAGCATTTAATCAATATCCTCCTGAAACAATTCTTATAATACAAGCAATTACCGATCGCCGCAATGGCAAATCAGCGCAAATAGTAATGAAAACACTATTTATCGGTTTGGGCTAACGACGGTGTCGTTATTATTCGACTGCGAAACAGCAATAATGATTGCCACCGCGGCTCCCGCGGCCACGAGCGCCCATATCCAGTAATTCTTCGAGCCGCCGCTCTTTTTACTCTGAGCCTGGCCAGAAGCGGTGATCGAATCTCCCGAATTCAAGGTCGTGGTCTTCCCGTCATTCGTTCTGACCTTTACAGTACCTAACGAACCAAGAACCGTCAATTGGCCGGACGTTAATTCCGCATCCACCGAACTGTCATCAAACACAACGTTTACGGACGAATTGGGGTCGAGTTCGAGGCGGCCTGCTTTTCCGATACCGAGCGTGGCCGTGGTCTCGTCAGGTGTCGTTATCGTGCTGGACGAAAAAATCGACCGTCCGCTTTTCGAAGCCTCACCGTTGACCATGACAA